>JBHLLE010000104.1:0-8849 GCA_048885945.1 Candidatus Hermodarchaeota archaeon
TATTCCATCAAAAAATCCTAAAGGTTCTTCGAGTTGAGTATAAATATTTTCTTTTAAATAAAAAGACATAATAACTAAAATCACTGTTCCAATTATTCCTAATGAAATCATTGTTATTAGAAAAATTGGATTTACTGCCGCTGATGTATTATCACCTGTTAATAAAAATAATGGTATAATTATAGCAATCAAAGTTCCGAGTGAGCCAAAAATGGAAACATAAACCATTAAATTTGCACGTGCGTTAGAGGTAACAACCATTTCAGCAGGCATTGAATACATAACTAGGCCTATTATTGTATAAATTGAATCAAATGCGAACAGTATGAATATTAGATTTAAAAATAGCAAGATTTCATTATTTACATCTACTAAAGGAAACCAGATTAAAATAAAAAGTAGTCCGTAGATTGGTGCTCCGAATCGAATATAAGGAATTCTTCTCCCCCAGCGGGTTTTTGTACGATCCTGAATTAATCCAAATAAAGGATCGTTTATCGCATTCCAAAATGCAAAAATTAACCATGCAAAACCAATTAATTGTTCGCTTAATCCTAATTTCACATTGTAATAGAATGTTATAGTAGAAAAGGCTACACTTAATATAATTACATGGAACATCTCTCCAGTTCCGAATGCATATTTTGTCTTTTTTGATATTAAATCTTTTTCTAAAATCCTTCTTTCAGAGTTCATTCTATACTCCTTTCTATTAATAATTTTGATAAAAAATGTAAGAATCAATCTTTTAATTATAATTAGAATTTAAACTTTAAATAATTAGAATTAATCTGTAGATCGAATTTAATACAAAAAATAGTTGAAAATAATCAAAAAAAGAATAATTATTCACTATATGTAAGAATCATAGTTATGGATCTTACATATTTTTATATAGTCTTTAATTCTCATATCTTAAGTTTTCACTTATTAAAAACTTAAACCGTTTTTTATAAAAAAACTTTACCAAAAAAAAAAATAAGTTAAGTGATAAAAATTGGTCTCCCGATTTTTTTTATCTTAACAACACTTTAAAAAAAAAATTTACCAAAAAAAAAGAAAATGACTGAAAACGAGAATGACGAAAATATAGAAGAAATCGTCAATTCGTTCGAACTTACAATGAAAAAAGGCTTCGTCAGTGTCCTTATTCTTTTGGTCTTAGAAGAAGAACCAAGTCATGGATATAAGATTCAAAAAGAGATAGCAAAAAGATCGTTAGGTTATTGGCAACCTACGTCATCGAATATTTATCCTCTTTTAGAGTCTTTAAAAGAAAAAAAGCTTATCAACTGCATTGAACAGAACGACTTTGGTAGACAAAAGAAGGTATATAAAATCACCCCAAAAGGGACTAAAACGCTAAAAATGTTATTTAGAAAACACCAATTAATGATTGAATCAATAAAAACAATCATCTTGAGAACAATGGGAATTACAGACGAATCAAACCCTTCTTTTTTACGGCATTTAGATATAGTAATTGGTCCCCCAGAAATGGGCTTAATAATAGAAGGGTCAATTGAGTCTAAAATAGACAATTTAAAGCATTATCGGGAATTGATGTTACAACAAATTAAGTTCATGCGTAAAAATGTTGAGAAAATCAGTAATATTCTTTTAAGGCTAGAAAAAGATGTAGAACACGATGAAGTCAGCGAAGTTACTAGTCATTTATAAAAAAATAGAGGTACAAATATGGGAATTATAACAAAAGTCGCCTTCAGAAACATGAAAAGGCGAAAAACAAGGTACATCCTTACAACTATTACACTAATCATTGGTGTTTCATTATTTGGAGGGATCCTGATTAACCGTGATTCCTTTAAAGTAATGTTTATCAATGATATCGATCGTCGTATGGGTTCTGCCGATATTTTACTCCGAAATACAGAAGACCCAGATGGTTGGTTTGATCCTGATGATTTAGACGATGAACATATTGGTAGGTTAGCTCATGTCGAAGATATTGCTTATAGAATATCAGGTCTAGATGTTTTTGTCAGTGCTACATCTGAAGGAAATCAAGTGGACGATAGTACAAGAACCGCGATATATGGTATGGATCCAGATTCGAAAGCAGAAGAAAATATTGGCGGAAATCCAACTATTTTAGAATCTGATAGCAAAGGAAAAACTATTGAAGAAATATTAGACGATGCTGATGACGACGAGGTTATAATCACAGAATCATTACAAATTAAATTAGGAAGTCATTTTGAGGTAGGTGATTCAATCCGCATCCTTCCGAAAGATTATTACATACTAGTTGGGGAAGATGAAGACGTTATTGCTTCTAATACGGGTCTTTGGCCAGAATATACAGTTATAGCAATTATACGTGATCTTGGAGAAGCACGGGATTTTGATCCCGAAACACCTTCCGATTACGATATTCCATCGCAGGGTCCTTGCTTATTCGTAAATATTGAACAAGCCCACGATCTTGTTGATGGTGTAAATAACTATGATGGATTATTCAATCTTGCTGCTGTTTCTATTGATGATGTGAATTTTGTTGAAGATGTTATTGATGATATCGAAGATAATCTAGATGATGACGAATGGGTTGCTGCTGATTTAAAAAGCGATATGATTCAAGACATAAATGATTCTGTGGAAATTATGATGACCATGTTTCTTATGTTCGCACTTATTGCACTAATCCTTTCTATTATTCTTATTTTAAACATCTTTAATATTATTAAAGAAGAACAAGAATACGAAACGGGTATGTTTCAAGCGATAGGAGCATCTAAATCTGAGACGTTTAGAATGTTCTTATCGCAGGGTGTAATAATGGGTGTAATAGGGGCAATCTTAGGAACAATAGGAGCTTATTTTATGGCGTATTTAATTCTGTTTATAACTCTTGAATCTCTTCGCAATATACCAGGATTTATTGGAGAAACTTTTGCTCAAACAGAAATGGAAATAATATTATTACCCCAAACTTTAATAGCTACTTTTGCTGTTGGGGTAGTTTCTTGCATTCTTGCTTCCATTTATCCAAGCTGGAAAGCAAGTCGTAAACCAATAATCGATTGTTTAAATCCCCTAGCTCAGAAAACTGAAAGAGAAAGGAAACACAGAAAAAGAAAAGTAGTTTCTGCTTTATTAGGAGCTTCACTTATCTTATGGGGCTCTTCGCTTTTATATGGTGGTGCAGCTCAATATGGTCCTGGAGGAGAAGAAGGTACTTCTGATGCAGCAATCTCATTTATTGCGCCAACAATGGTTTTACTAGGGACAATTTGGATATTAGCATTATTTGTCGCCCCACTTACAGCAGGATTTATTAAATTATTCGGTCCTTATTTAAAACACACAAAACTTTTAACAGAGAAAAACGTGTTAAGGCATCGTAAAAGAACGG
Source organism: Candidatus Hermodarchaeota archaeon (assembly GCA_048885945.1). Classification (GTDB taxonomy): domain Archaea; phylum Asgardarchaeota; class Lokiarchaeia; order Sigyniarchaeales; family SOKP01; genus LW40-45. The sequence goes on from JBHLLE010000104.1 coordinate 3,377, forward strand.
TTTTAACATTTTCAATGATTGCGATTACTGTAAGCTATTTAATTGCCATAAGTGTTTTTATGGGTTCAATGAGGGCGGGTGTTCACACAACTGTTACTGATGTTATGGGTTGTGATATTAGGATATTTGCCGCAAATACACCCCGAGATTTTAGAGATAACCTGATTAGACAAGATGGTGTGGAAGAAGCTATGGGCGTATCTCACCAAAATGCCCGAATCTTGGATGACGATGAATGGGTTGGACATACATTGCTAGAAAAAGATTACGACGAGGGGGTATCAGTTCATATTTTGGATACAGATATCGTTAAAGAACGCATGACCGCAACTGTTATAGTAGAACCGGAAGATATGACATTAACAAAAATGATGAATAAGTTAGACAGCAAAAATAAGGTTATAATTACAGAAAAAGAAGCCGAAGATTTTGATTTAGAGGTTGGTGATCATTTTCTCGTAGAATTTTCTCTTGGACTTTCTTATCCCTCTCTAACCGATATGCTTTATGGTAACGATGATAATGCTATTGAAGAGGCAGTTGTTGTAGAATTGAAAGTTGTAGCTATTGTGCAAAAGTTCCAAGGATTTGCTACAGGGGAAATTGTAGGACAAGACGAAGATTTCTATAATATCTATGTTTCTTGGGAAACATATGAAGATATCAGTAAAAATAGTCTGCCTGGTGGTAATACAGATATCATTTTCAGAAAAAAAACAGATTCAGGAATTTCGGAATTTGATAACGCATTTCCTGATTGGTTTAATTTTTCAAAAGTACAATCAACCTTATATGGTATTAGCGGAATTGATTATTATACCACTAGAATGGAATATTTAAGTCCAACCTATGATCTTGAAAACATGCCTTTCAATTACTCAAATCCAGCCATCAACTTAGATACTAACGTAATTGGAATAAGAACTAATACAAGTGGAGATTTCGTAAGTGATTCCTACTTTGGAAGTCATCAGCTAGTTAATCAATCTAATGCATACGATGGAAACTCTATAGAAGAATTGCTAAATAATAAAACGGGAGTATGCGTTGTCGATCAAACATACGTAAATACTATGAAAGCATTTAATGCTTCTTTCGAAGGCATAAACTCGACTATTTCAATATTTCCTCAACAATTTCAACCAGGTTATAGCTATTTACCAGCAAATCCATTATATACTAATGCAACTGCCAGTAATGGAACGGTTGTAGTTGATAATGAGGCATACATGGGTACTCCATTAGATACAAACTACTATACTATTATTAGTAATAAGTCGTCTTTAGAGTTAATAATTGAATTCAATATGACGTACTTCATGACTCATTATTTACAACCGTATAATATTAGTTTATCATCTTACGTTAATTCAACTATTGATATGTTGAATATTGAAGTTTTAAACCATTATACTGAAGAATTTGATTACCTTGGAAGCATTAACGGTACAAAAACATTTCCAAGTTCATTTGATTTAACATTTAATCAAGAAGTTCCCCCTTATACTTATATTAATCAATCGAACTATATGCTTAAATTAAAAATAACTGGTCAAAACGCTACATATAATTCAGATTATGAATTAGGTATAGATTTCTTGAATTTGAGCTTTCATAATTCAACATATAGCTTAACAGCTCCCGAAACATGGCCAAAATTTACTATTATTGGTATTATCAGGGACCCATTACTTTATCAAACGGAGCGGTACAATTGGTTAGCTGGATTTGAAACTGGGCTTGACATTCTTGAAGTAGAAAATTCCGTGTATATAAATTATGAAGACGCGAGAAATCTTGTGTACACACAATATAACGGAACTGCTACTAATGGTTCTTACGACGAAATAACCACGATTTATATTCATTGTAATAATGTTGAGAGTATTGAGAATGTTAGAGATTCACTAAGAGAAGATTTACCTTCTGGGGAAGGTGAATCTTGGTCCGTAGCAGATACCAAATCTAAAACTTACGAGATAAGAAATTACGCTTTTGATTGGTATATTTGGATTGAAGCAGGACGAGATGATGAGAAGATTCTGGAGGATCTTACAGCATATTTTGAAGATAAAGGATATATTGTGCTCTTTTCCTTTACGAATTCATTTATCACAGCGATATTCGAAAGTTTTATTGATTTAATTACTCTGATTATGGATGGTATTCTAATCTTTGCTATCGTAATATCAATGATAGGACTAGCATTGCATTGTCTTCTAACTACTATGGCACGGCGCAGAGAAATTGGAATGTTGAGATCAATTGGATTGAATAAGAAAGGAGTGGTGCGAACTGTATCAGGTGAGACACTTGTAGTAGCCCTCTTAGGATCTCTAATTGGTATCGTTACGGGATTAATTACTGGAGTGATGATGGTCACCTCAGTACCAGATACAGAATTTCTCACAGTAACACTTACAATCCCATGGCTTACAATTTTAATACTAGTCGCTGTTACTTTGATAACTGCCATAATCAGTTCAAGATATCCTTCAAAATGGGCTGCTAATATTAATATCATTGATGCAGTAAGAACACGATAAAAATTATTGAAGTATTAAAAGGTGAGAAAAATTAAAATTAGAAAATCAAGAACATTGGAAAATTATGAAGAAATAGTGGATAATTCAGATAAGTTTCTTTCGGGAAAATCGTATCAAATGGAACCAGATGTAGTCCTTCAAGTCAAAGATCTTACAAAAACTTATCCTCTTGGGGACTATACAGTAACCGCTCTTGACAAGGTGAATATTCACGTTAAGAAAGGTGAACTTGTAGCTGTTGTGGGACCATCAGGATCTGGAAAAACTACGATGATTAATTGTCTTGGAGCACTTGATTTCCCTGATTCTGGTCAAATCATATATAATATTGATGGCAAAGGAACGGGAAAAAATATTACAGAAATGAACAATAAGGAACATAAGGAAATGCGTTTAACAAAGGTTGGTTTTATATTTCAATTCTACAATTTATTTCCAATTCTTACTGCTTACGAAAACGTGGAGCTTCCCGCTCTGATAGCAAAAAAAAGCTCTGATGAATCTGCTGACAGAGTAGAAGAATTGTTAAAAATGGTAGGACTAGGAGGAAGAATGCATCATAAACCAACCCAAATGTCTGGTGGTGAACAACAACGAGTCACAGTAGCGCGTTCAATGATTAATCAACCCTTACTTCTTTTAGCAGACGAGCCAACTGGAGAGTTAGATACAGAAACAACGACTCAAATAGTTCAAATATTCTTAGACTTAAAAAATGCGGGTCAATCGATTTTAATGGTAACCCACAATACGAGGATTGCTGAGGCTGCTGATAGAATCATAACCCTTACAGATGGTCAGATCGCTGGCGAGACGACGGGTGGAAAACCAATCAGAGAAATATGGTATGATTAAATTAGGAGGGATAAAATAACAATGTTAAAAAAGAAAAAAAGAGATGAAAAGAAACTAATAATTAACAACGATAATGATGGAAAATATACGCCTGATCCTAAAGCAATGATTCAAGCATTTGAGCTCACAAAAATGTATCAAATGGGAGAAGTACAAGTTCACGCACTAGCAGGAATAGATATGAAAATTGAAAAAGGAGAATTCGTTTCTGTAATGGGACCATCTGGCTCGGGCAAAACCACCTTACTTAACATGATCGGAGCACTCGATAATCCTACAGACGGCGCAGTGTTTGTCAATGGAATTGATGTAGCTAAAATGGATGACGAACAACAGACGAATCTAAGGCTTAAACATCTTGGCTTCATTTTTCAGTTTTATAATTTAGTCCCAGTTCTTAGCGCTTACGAAAACGTAGAACTTCCTTTGATTTTCGCTGAAGAACCTGAAGATGTCAGAAATGAAAGAGTAATGAAATTTCTAGAACTTGTCGGATTAGATAAAAGAAAAGACCATCTACCCGCAGAATTATCTGGTGGTGAACAACAACGCGTCGCAATTGCAAGATCTCTTGCTAATAATCCTGCGTTGCTTATCGCTGACGAACCTACTGGTGAATTAGATACAAAAAAGGGCAGAGAAATTGTAAATCTCTTACACGATCTAAATAAGGATCTCGAACAGACGATTTTAATGGTAACCCACGATCCCGCAATCGGAAAGTTAGCCGACAGGTTGCTCCGAATGCGCGATGGAAAGATTATTGACGAGATAAAGCTATAAATCTTAAATTATAATTATTTTTTTGTTTTTTTTTTCTTTTAGTAAACTTACTGATTTAAAGAATTGGTATTTTTCATAAGATAGATAATGTTTTATTAATAAACAATACCTTAAGCTAAATATATTCTTTTAGAGAATTTTTTACATCGATGAATTTAGTTAGTGAGTTGTCTATTTCATTATTATCTAATAGAGTTATTCCTTTATTAGTTAATTCGTGGAGCTTAATTTTAATTTCTTCGTATTTATATAATTCAAGAAGTTTATAATGATAATTTATGGTTTGTTCTTCAAAATTTCCAATATTCCATTTTACTAAAGCCCCATTTGCAGATTCCGATTTTATTGGTGGAAGTAATTGTTTTGGTTCTTTTATAATGTGGAGATAGTATAATGGTATTATATCTTCAATAATCAAATCTTTTAGAATGTCATTATAGGGATTCTTAAAGGGTATAAGAGCTTCAAAAAGCCCTTCAAGCGCTAATGAATTCATTTTAGAATGAGTTTTAATAATTTTTAATTGGTCCTTCAGTACAAAAATTATAGAACGAGAAATTCTTCTTCGTAAATTATAATTTATTTCAACTTCTTCCTTAGGTTTAATTTCTTGTAAATGCCATTCTACTTCAAGACCTTCTCTTTTTAACGATTTATTAGGTAATTCTTCATAGATCTCCCCGTTCAATTCTATTTTTACTATTTCAAAATTGTAGGGGATTAAATCCGTCATTATAGCCTCTTCTATTATATCATCTACAGGATTTGTGAATCCCGAATGTAATTCGTAATTAACTAATAGTTCTTCTTCCTTTTTCTGTATTAGTAATGTATTTTCTAATTCTATGGAATCTCCAGACTTTGGAGTTAAAACGGTTTTATTTGATACTTTATACTTAACTTCAACCCGATGTTCTTCAAGTAGTTTACTTATTGCTTCTAAAGTATCTCCAATATTAGGATCAAATCCCTTAAGAATTTCATCAATGGAGAATTCTTCAATAAGCGGTAAAACATCCTCTTCAATCTCCTCCGTATAAGCCCCAGATGTTACATCTAAAAGAGGCCATTTCTGTTTTACAAGTAGTTCTGCAATCTGATCTCGAATGGTTTTAAGAAGTTGATCCCGAATCCATCTCACCACTGCTCTACAATGATGAGTCGGTGGACAAGTTGCTTTTCTGTGCCGAGAAGGGCATCCCCGTCACCTATCCTCCCTCGCCCAACACGGGGGGTGGTGGACCGATCACGGTCGCCGGGGCATTGGCCCTGGGCAATGCCGAGTGCCT
>JBHLLE010000105.1:0-8831 GCA_048885945.1 Candidatus Hermodarchaeota archaeon
TAACTCATAACATTGGTTTTAAGGATTTATTAAAAAGAATCTCTTATCTACTTCATAAATCACGATTTCTATTGAAATCGAGATTAATGTTAACCAATTCAAATATCTAATATTAGTAGAAAAAACTTACTTTTAAATTAGAGTGTGACAAAGATTACAAAGGTATGACATTTTTTATAAAGCTAATTTCATTGATTTATGTATAAAAAAAGGAAAGAGATCAATAATATGAAATCCCAAAGCGAATCAAAAGAGACTAAAAAACGAGATAGAATTGTATTTAGGATTACTCCTACCCTTAAAAAAGAGCTAGAGGATTTTGTCGAGGAAAAAAAAAAAGGAAATTTAGAGCAAGTAGAATATAAGAGCGTATCTTCTTTTTGTTATCATATTATTAAAAATGCATTGATGTACTATAAAAAAGGTTTGACTTTTGATGATTTTAAAAATGTTCCTGATAGTGAAGTTAAGGATATTTTTAAAAAATTTACGTTTTTAGCTGTCACCGATTTTTACGAGCAAAGCGTTTCCATGAATAAGTATTCTGATAACAACATTGGAAAAATTCCATTATTTGTTTTTAACTTCCGGAATTGGATATTTGACAAAATGGAAGAAACAAACGTTTATAATCTAGAACCCATTTTTGAACGAGTTAGAATATATTTATTAAAGAACAATTTAACTAGAGACGTTACTATTGATTTTTTTACCCAAAAAGGTAAAAACTATTATAATGCAATTATGGAATACTCCGGAAAACACAAGAACCTTCATTACGAGAATTGTAAAGCAATGGCGGGAATTTTAGGAGTCTTAGGATTTAAATTGGAAGATTTTTCATTTTCTGAAACAGATTTGTACGCTCGATTTGATCTCGTTGAAACTTCTCTTTTTAAAGAAAAAAAGCGTGCTCAAAGAGAAAGATTCAATCTATTAAATTACAATATAAACTATTTAGTAAACTATTATAGAATCATCCACGATAAGGATCTATTTTTTTGGCAAAAAGTAGCAGATGATAAAGAGATTTTTTTAACTTTTAGAGATGAAATTATCTTAAATAATTGGATGAATAAAATTGTTGATGACTTTCAAAAATTTGGTCCAAGAAAGGATTTGCTTTTAAGTATTCTTAAAGTATTTGAAAAATTTCATTGGATATTAATTGAAAATGAAGAAGATTTATCGTTCCGAATGAGAATTATGTATCATAGCGACCAAACTCAAAAACAATTTAAGACTCTATTTAAAATAATTGAAGAAAAATACGGTAAGGATGAAGATTTAGAACAAAAAATTTCAAATTTGCTTGAAATAAGACATACTAAAGAAGAACATTTTGTATTAAAGACTCTAAAGAAATATTCAACCGTTAAAAAAAAGGAAGATATTTATTATGTCGAAAAAATCTAAAGTATTAGATAATTGAGACATTTTAGGAACAACTTAGCAAAAAACGGGAAAAAAATAATCTCAAAATTTAAAATAGTTAATTAGAAAAGTAGAAATAACAATCTATCCTTCTTTTAATTAAAGATTAACTAAATTTAATGGTATTATGGATAACTTTTTATTCGTCTTGGGATCTAATTGGCAATTATCAATTGCAGAACTAGATAATGTATTAAAATATTCTCAATTTAAAGGAAGAATCATAGATTATTCTGCTAATATTGCTATAGTACAATTTGAGACTTTACAAAATGATAAGCACTATATAAATAGATTGATGGAGCTCCAATATATGTTAGGAGGGACTCAAAAGATTGCAAAAATCTATGATTTTATAGATCTAAGGACCATTACTAATGCTTTTCCTTTAAGAATTGAAAGATTTAAATTAGTTGAGAATACAAGGGAAAAATTTTTATTAAGATTAGAAAAACTACTTGATAGGGTTTTTAGCAGGATAAAGAATGAAAGCTTATTTTTTGCGGTATCTATTTATCCCAATCTTTACGATGACGAGTACTATCGCGAAATTTTAGTGAAACATTTTCTTCCATTCCTTAATACGGAAATTATGGGTATTTTGAAGCAAAAAGGAGCAAGAAAATCATTATATTACGAATATCCTAAAAAAAACTTAAAATCTGGAAATTTAAATCCAATTTTTCCTCATCATCTCATAAAATACGGATTATTTAACAAAGACCGAGCAGAAATTATTTTTGGATTTACCGAAGAAGGAGTATATATAGGTAGAACTTTTACAGCAGACGATCCCAATTTTAAAAAAAAAATTGATGAGGAGAGACCTTTCAAAGAGTTTAAAAGCTCGATATCACCCAAATTGTCTTTAATGATGCTCAATTTTTTAAATTTGTTTGAAAATAGAGAACAATATCACATTTTAGACCCATTTGTGGGAAATGGGACAATATTATTATTTGCACTAATTGAAGATTTTAATATTTATGGTTCAGACAAGGATGTGAATAAAACAAATAATACCATTAGGAATGTGTATTGGATATTAAACGAATTAAATGAACCAATTCCCCCCTTATTGAAAGAAAATTTTAAAGCTATTGATATATCTGTATTATCTAATCATTTCAAATACGAGTTTTTCGATGGAGTGTGTACCGAGCCCTCATTAGGACCTTTTTATAAGAAAAAACCATATTATAACGAAGTTATGGAACTATTTGAAGCTGAACTCGAACCATTATATGAAAACGCTTTTAGGGAAATTCATAAAATTTTAAAGCCAGCAGCTAGATTGTGTATTGTAACACCAATTATCAGTTCAGTTGATGGGGGTGATTTACAAATGGATATTAATAGACTAGCTTTAGAGAATAAATTTAAGTTAATTCCTATATTAGATAAAGAAAGAATTGTAAATAAGTCAAATAATAAACTCCAATTTAGAAAACAACACTTAAGAAATTTAATTGATGCGAAGAAAGGACAAATTTTAAAAAGAAAAATCTTTGTATTTGAAAAGAATAAATAATAAAGATGAAAATTAAAGAAATCTTAGATAAAATAGAAAATTCATTAGAAGGAGAAGCCCATTTAGATGAATTGGCTAATAAAAAGCAAGATCCTTTTAAGATCTTAATATCTACGATCTTATCAGCAAGGACCAGAGATTCAAATACTAGGGAAGCCACAAATAAATTATTTTCTAAATTTAAAACTCCTGTGGAAATAGCGAATGCGGATGTGGAAGAATTAGAGAAGCTTATTTTTAAAGCTGGGTTTTACAAGGTTAAAGCGGTTCGCATTAAAAAGGTCTCTAAAATTATAACAGAGAAATATAGAGGTGAGGTTCCTAATGAATACGAGCAGCTAATCAAATTACCGGGAGTAGGCGCAAAGACAGCAAATTGTGTGCTAGTTTATGCTTTTAAAATCCCAGCTATCCCAGTAGATACCCATGTTCATCGAATATCGAACAGATTACAATTTGTTAAAAGCAAAAAACCAGAAGAAACCGAAGATTTGTTGAAAAAGCTAATTCCAAGAAATCAATGGCTTAGAATTAATCGACTGTTAGTTAGATTTGGACAACAAATCTGTTTACCTTCAAATCCAAAATGTCAAATCTGTCCTTTATTTAATACTTGTCCAAAAGATTTTTCAATAGAGATAGAAGTAAAGAAAAAAAAGAAAGGAAAACAAATTACTAGTAATATTCACTAGGCTTCTCTTTGCGATTAAAAATAAATCCAAAAACTAAACCTCCTATTAATCCAAACAAATGTGCCCAAATATTTATTCCAGGGCTAAAAGAGGCGATAATAAAATAAAGTAAATATATTAATCCTACAAAAATTAAAGTTGTCTCTCTATCTACTATAAATAAAATAAATGCTGCGCCAATTAATCCAAAAATCGCACCTGATGCCCCCAAACTTACAGCTTCTAATGGCAATAACACTAACGAAAAAAGATTACCAATTAACCCTGATAAAAAATAAATGATTAAATATTGCCATCTTGCGTAGTTTTTCTCAACTGCTGCACCAAAAATTAGTAAAGCAACCATGTTAGAAAAAATATGCATAATGTCAGCATGCAGAAATATAGAAGTAATTAGCCTATAATATTCTAAGTCCTGAATTATTTTTGTATTTATTTGGGCAAGTTGAAGAATATATTCAACGGGTAAAATAATATTAAAAACAATAAAACTGAAAATATTGACGATTATTAATGTTTGCGTGATTTTCGCTTGCTTAAAATTCTCAATATCTAACACATACATAATTATGCAATACGAAAACCAAATAAGAATATTTCTAGATTATATTATAAAAAGATATAATAATGGGTTTTTATTTATGTTCTATATTAATATATACCAAACTAACCAAAAATATCAGAATTATGGAAAATAATAGAAGATTTGAATTAAAACTTCAATTGCTAATTAATTTAATAAATAATGGTTATCTAAGAGACATTAGATTATTTAAAGCCTTTTTAGATTTAAATCTATTAGATTTTATACCGAGACGTTTAATATATCGTGCTAGAATTTATGATGATATCCCCAATTTATTTTATTACGACAAAAATAACCCAGAGAATTTAAGAACGATTAGCGCGCCTCATATGATTTCTATTATGTTGCAAGGGTTAGTGTTAGAAGAAAACGACGAGCTACTAATATTAGGTGCTAAAAGCGGGTACATTGCTGCTTTAGCGCAAAAACTCTCCCCTAATGGTAAAATTGTTATTTTAGAGGCAAATTCAAAAATAGCTAAAATCACAGAGAAAAATTTGAAGAAATTAAAATATAAAAACATTGAAGTTATTGTGAAAAATCCGTTGGAAGGTTTGGTCAATAGAAGTCCATGGCAAAAAATATTAGTGACTGGAGCGATTGATCAAACGCGGATCTATTCTTTACTGAAACAACTTGATCCGAATTCTGGTGTACTATTTGCTCCTATAGGTGAAGATTATATCCAAACTTACACTCAAATATTAAGATTAAATAATGATTTTTATGGTAAAAAACAACTTCAAGTCAGATTTACACCCTTAATTACTGAAGTCGAATTAGACGAATTAGAATTAGTAATGGACTTTGAAGAAATAGAAATTTGTGAAGAAAACGAAATATTAGATGAGAACTCTAAGGAAATGGAACATTTAAAGTGTAAAAATATTGCTATAAAATATACCTCAGATATTTTAGATGATGTTGAATTACAGCCTCTTTCAAAATTCGAATCTTTAAATATAAAGCTGGAAGATCTTGCATCAGCATTATTAGAAAATATATACAATACTTTAAATGTTCTGAAAAGTGAAAACCGTATTAATTATTTTACTAACGGGTTAGATAACATAGAATCTCAATTTAAAATACTCAAGACATTTAAAAAAGACTTTAAGATAAGTTATAATAAAATAGAAGAGAAATTAAATCAAATAAGGACCTATTTAGTAATTAGAAAGGAATTGAATGCCAAATCGAAATCAAACTCTAAAATTTCAGAAGAAAAAATTGAAATCATTAGCAAACAAATGAAAGAGCTAAATGCGTTGCAGGAAACGATCCAAATAGATATAAATAAAATTGAATAAAGTTCTAATGTTTAATAATTATTAATTTAATGTTTTTATTCTCAAGTTTATAATTTTAACCTTCTGCGAGAAAATCTAATACTGCTTTCATGAACTCGGGTAAATCATCGGGAGTCCTAGATGTTATTAAATTGTTATCAACTACAACTGCTTGATCTTTAAACAAGACCCCTGCGTTTATCATATCATCTTTAATTGCAAAATAACTCGTAGCATTGCGATCTTTAACAACTTTAGCTGAAATTAAGACCCATCCTGCGTGGCAAATAGCACCGACCAGTTTACCATCTTGATTAATTTTTCCAACAAAATCTAATATCTTTTTATTTCTCCGTAAATAATCCGGATTTTTGGTTCCACCAGGTATAATAACACCATCGTATTCTTCTGGATTAGCATCATCAATTTTTTTATTTGGCATAATCGGATATCCCCATTTTCCTTTGATTTCCCTTTTTACCAAACTTATTAATTCAATTTTATATCCTGCTTCAATCAACCTTATTCTGGGGTAATGTAGTTCAAGATCTTCGTATCCATCTGTAGCTAAAAAAGCAATTTTCTTTGTCATTAAACCTAACCACTTTTGTGAAACAATTTTTTAGTTTTCTATTCTACTTTATATTTTTAATTTAAAAATAGTTCGATATTTAATAAATTACTATTTCTTATAATTTAAGTTTAAAAGTAGAATTATAGCTTAATTTAATTTTTAAGAGAAAAAGCCAAGTACTCCAACATAAATGATGAAAATTAGTACTAAAATTAGTAAAATGTTATAAGGTGTTGGAAATAATCTACTAGGAGTTTTTTTGCAATATTCTTCATATTTTTCTTTAAATAGAGGAAGGAGTATATGTTTTTCTTCAAAGATACTATCGCAATAGAATATTGTAATAAATATCGGGAATATTATCAGGGATATTAACGATTCAAATATTAAAGCTAAACCTAAGAATAAGATCGACCAGGATGCGTTATATGGATGGCGCATTATTCCATACGGTCCTTTAGTTATTAGATGAAATTTCCCTTTTGCTAATCCTTTGATTTTATTTAGTCTTATCGTGGAAATTAAAAATTTGATTGATAGTATTACTAAAAATATTCCAAAAATAACAAATATTATTTCAAGCGAAATGTTTGGAAAGCTATAATAGATTTCTGAATCAAAATATAGAGATAAATAACTCGATGTAATAATAGGAATAATAATTAGGAGTAAGAAATGTATAATAAAATGTATTTGCGTGTAAATATCCCACCAATTAGATATTTCTCTTTTAGTTTTTAAATATATTATCCAATAAAGAAAGAAATTTAATAGAAAAATAGAAGTCAGAATAATTGTTATTATGATTATCATATTAAGTTAATTTATAATATTTTACAGTATTTTTATTCTATATTGCTACACTTTTATATTTTTTTTATAATTCCATTAATTTAAATCATTAAACTACTTAAGGGCATTGAAATTATCAAAGATTTAATAAGAAATTATAAAAAATTTTTTAATTTTTATTGTATTTTAAAGAATAAAATGTCTTAATTTATTATCTGATTGTATAGAAAAATTATTATGCCAGAACTTATACCTTTACGGAGCCATTACTACAAAGAAGGAAAGAACAATCCGGAAAAGTTGAAATTGTTGACAGCTCCTCCATATGACGTTATTTCTGAGGAAGAATTAAAAGAATTAAAAAAAGAACCTGATAATATCTGTCATATCATTCTACCTGGTACTAATTATAAAGCAGCGGGTAAAAAATTAAGTGAATTGCTAGATAACAAACTTATTCACGAACAAGACAGATGTATTTGTATATATGGAATTGACTACATTAAACCTGACACTGGGGAACCCATAAGTCGGTATGGATTTGTTGGATTGTTGAAATTAGTAGAAATATTTCCGGCTAATGATGGCGTCGTTCCTCACGAAATGACCTTTAAAAAATTTACTGAAGATAGACTAAATTTAATAAAGGAAACTGATTCTAATTTTTCTCCAATATTTACTATATACAATGGAAATGGTACGGCTGAAAAACTTATAAACAAATACATTAAAAAAGAACCTTTCTTAAAAACTACAGATAGAGACGGATTTACTCATAAAATTTGGGAAGTTTGGAAGGAAAAAGATGTATTAGAATTTCAGAAAATAGTTAAAAACCATTCTATTATTATTGCTGATGGTCATCATCGATATATCACATGTTTACGACATAGCAGACATGGAGGTTGTAAGTACATCATGGCATTGTTTATTGATTTTAACGACCCAGGTCTTATAATATACACGAGTCATCGTCAAATACATAAAAAGTTCATTAAAAATAGTGAAGAATTAAAAGAAAAAGTGAATAATTACTTTGACATTAAAGAACTTGATAATTTCAATGCATTAAAAAATGCTATGGAAAAAAATAAAGGAAAACATGTTTTTGGTTCTTATCTAAAAGGAAGATACTATTTTCTGGAATTAAAATCTAATATTTCTCCTGAAAAAGAAATAAGTGGAAAACATTCAGATGATTGGAAGAATCTCAATTTACCAATTTTGCACGACATACTCTTTAAAAAATGTTTGAAAATTAATAATGAAGACATAACATTCATAAAAGAAATAAATAAAGGACTTCAAAACGTAGATGAGGGTAAAATCGAAGCTATTTTTATAGTTAATCCTACAACTCTAGAAGAGGTACATAAAATAACGCATTTAGGTGAAATAATGCCTCAAAAGTCGACCTATTTTTATCCAAAACCTCTTTCAGGTTTGATCGTACACGTTCATACAAAAAAATTGTAAATATTGATTTATAATTTGTATTTTTATGATGAAAAATCTTAATAAATGACACTAATAGATATTGTATTTTAAATGAACTTGAAAAATTATAAGAAAATGAATAAGAAAAGAAAAAGAATAAGAAATATAAAAAAAACTAATCATATTTAGACTTAAAATCTTTTAACTTATTAACAACTTCGTCCCTAGTACTTCCAACAATCATTTTAGGGTTTTCCTTCATCTCTTTTGCAAATGCCAGAATCTGATGAAGGGTGGGTCCTGGTGGAAGCTTATCTCTTTTATCCTCTAATAAATCGCCTAATTGTTCACCAGTCAATCCTTTATCAACGCTCTGTAAGATTTCCATAAATATTTCGTGAACTTGTGCTGATTTTGATTGGCTTAATTCGGATGTTTTTGGAGCTTCAGTGGGAGTTGAGGTAGCTGTTGAGTCCGCTGAACCTTCTCTACCTAG
>JBHLLE010000106.1:0-8798 GCA_048885945.1 Candidatus Hermodarchaeota archaeon
CTAAAATCCCTAGATATTTTTTATATCCTCGATAATATTTTACGCAAGATATCCCAGAGACAAAGACAACCAAAATAGAAGAGATAATAAGTACATAATTCATTAATGGAGTCGGAATTGAAATTTTAATTATCTCTTCTTTTAGAACATTTTTATTATTTGCCCAGTCTCTTCCAAATAGTAAAAAATAATAGTCTCCAGGCTCTAATTTTTTTAAGGTGTTCATAAACATATCTTCCTCATATCGAAAACTATGAAGCAATTCATAGAATTTATAATCATCAAATTCTAAGGTGTTCGATTGCAGTACATAAACGCTCTGAATTCCAGATTGCGAATCGTGAGCTTCGATTTCAAAACAAATATTATCCGATACCGTTACCACTTTTGGAGTATACTTTTCGTTATCAAATTTTGGTTTGTTTTCGTCTGCTGTGGTTGTAAAATTGAAATAAGAAGAATTTAAGTTGTGCCCTGTAATAAGGACTTTATATTCCTCATTTGCTTGTGCTGGAAGGCGAAAACTTACCTTCCCATAAATGTCCCCATAGATTGTGCGATATTTTCCATCAGTAGTTTCCAAATGTACTCTTGCATATGGTACAGGGCTACTATTGTTATCTTGAACGATAAAAGAAAGTAATTGTCCTTCGTAAATAGTTCCTTTAAACGGATTTGTTACGTTTTTAGGTATGTCCGTATAGACATCAACCTCAGGATCGCCTAATAAGCAATAAGTTAAGAGTTGTTTGCGTTCAAAATCGTAATCTAATGAACCTGAACCATCCGTATAGTAATCGCTTTCGATATATGAAACTTTAGAATCGTATAAAGCTTTACCTGGTTGAAATTTTTTGTTTTGGAAGAATTCCATCCAAAAGAGTTTAGCAGTCCCTCGATTCAACTCTTCCAATTCATAATCGTCTATAAAATACCATGACGTTCTCATTGCTCCTATATACCCTATAGCTCCTGCTTCATCACATTTTATCAAATTTTCACCAATACTATCATCTTGACCATCAGAATCGTATGGACAAGTTGTACAAGCAGAAGCGTAAACTAAAGATGTCATGTTATAATTAATACACGAACTAGCATCTGTATTTGTATATATTGTAGAATCTATTTTGTCAGAATACTTATCACAATCTCCGTGTCCTGCAAAAAAAACTGTTGAATATCCTTTATTGAAATGATATTCGAAGCTTGTGTGATTAAGATCATAGTAAGGTTCGGAAGGCTCATAAGTTACATAATTCACAAGATGAGTATAATCCATCTCACTTTTTACGTAATTTTGGAGAATATACTCAGTTAAACGCGATTCGTCTTCACCGTCTGGATCTTTTTGATTATCAATTAAATCTGAGACCCCTCCTGCTAATAACATTTGATCCATCCAATCCCCTACATTAGGATTCGTTTCATATTTTAAGGTTTTATTTATCATAATTTTAAGTTCATTTACATCTTTTGCGGGTAAGCGTCCAACATACACTTCGGGTATCCAATCAATTTCATCATCTCCATCATTGTTATCGTCAGGAGATTCCCCATAATTTCCATCTCCGTCATCATCCCAATTACCTGTAAGATCAGCGTAATAATAATCGGTAGGCTTAAAATAATCGCTGCCCAGAGGTTCAGATGTTCCCTTCCATCTTAAAACGTCGGGATTATATACATATCTGATTGGAACCAATGTATCTTCAGCATCCCCTGCCAATAACACCCATCTAATATTTTCTGTTTCGTAATAAGATTTTATCATATTACGTATTCTTTCTGGATCATCATCTCCAGGATAGTTAGAATAATTATTTAGTATTAACGTTTTAACTCCTTTTTCGTTTTTCCAATTCATTAAAGGTATACAAGCGTCGTAAAAGTCTTGATCTCCTTTTGGAGTAATTATTAACATTTCTATTTTTGGCTCGTACCATAACTTATTCAACTCATCATACGGTATATCGGGTAAATCTGATAAATCTGGATGAGTTTTTGTACTTGCTACTACATCTATAGTAAATTTTGAGTTAGAGCGATCATTTTCAAAAACAAAATAACTGAGACTTGCTAAAGGAGATAAAATTAATAACAATGTGAATAAATGTATGACTTTTTTATTTGCAAATTTTCCCATTTATTATCAATAAATTTAAGTTAAAAGACTTTTATTTATTTTTAGGAATAAGAAGATAAATTTAATAAATTATTTGTTAATATGTAAAATTCAACGGTTTAAATTATCCATGAAAACTTGTTATAATTACTGTCCACACTGCGGCAAAAGAATTGTATTTAAAATGGAATTAGACGATATTGATACATCTATATATCCTGCTCCCGCATATATTCACCATATAGATAAAAAATGCAAAAAAACATCCACATTTTATTTTGATAGCTTATTAAGAGTTTCCTATAAAGAACTTGGAAAAAAAAAATCTAAGACTGGTCAAGATATAAAAACTATTTCTACAGTAAAATAAAATTAAGTGTAAGAAGAAACAAGCTTAAATAATTATGTAACGATTAGAAAATTGAACTCTAGATCTTTTTATCTGATTTTGACGAAAAGTATAATAATTTCTCAATTAATTTCTATTCTCATTGTTTTAATATTATGGATTATGATAAAAATTATTTATAATAGAAAATAATAAGATATTATGGAATATTCCTTGGAAGATGTTAGTGGCATTGGAAAAGCTACTGCCGAAAGAATGCAAGCAGCGGGAATAGATACAGTAGAAGCATTAGCTTCAACTAAAGTAGAAGATTTAGTTAAGTTAAAAATTAAAGGCATTGGAAAAGCTACTGCTAAGAAATATATTGATAGTGCTAAGAAATTATGCGAAGAAAGTAAAATAGCTCCTAAAAAAGAGATAGACAAAGAAAAAAAATCTCAATTAAAAGAAGAAAAAGAAAAAGTTTCAAAAGTAGAAAAAGCTAAGAAAAAAGAACCTTCTGAAAAAACCTCAAACATCAAAGATTTAATAAAGCAGCAAGCAGAATGTAATATTGGCCTCGTAGGACATGTAGATCATGGTATGATGATGTTGTTTCAACATTTCCCATAAAAACTACATTAGTTGAGGCTTTAACGGGAGATTGGACTGACAGGCATTCAGAAGAACAAGAAAGAGGTATATCGATTAAGTTAGGATATTCCAATGCTACAATTTTATATTGCCCTAAATGTGATTACTATTTAACCGCTTATATGTCTGAAAAAGAGAGAAAGAAAGGTCAACCTCGATATAAATGCCCTACGTGTGGGGGGCAATTAGAATTTAAGAGAAACATCTCTTTTGTAGACGCTCCTGGTCACGAAATCCTAATGGCTACAATGTTAAGTGGTGCGTCTCTAATGGATGGTGCATGTTTGTTAATTGCCGCGGACGAAGAATGTCCACAACCTCAAACAAGAGAACATCTTGCTGCTTTGAATATTGCTGGAATTAATAATATTATAATAGTTCAAAACAAGATTGACGCGGTATCGTCAGAACAAGCTAAAGAAAACTATAATCAAATTAAGGAATTTACTAAAGGAACTGTTGCGGAAAATGCTCCTATTATTCCTACTTCTGCCGTTTTTGGAGCGAATATTGAAACTGTTGTAAGGGCTTTTGAAGAAATTATACCTTCTCCTAACTTAGACGATGAGGAAGAATTCCAATTCTTAGTTGCACGATCATTTGACATTAACAGACCTGGAAAAGAAATTGAAGATTTAAAAGGAGGAGTAATTGGAGGATCTGTTTTAAAAGGTACTATCAGTATTGGAGACCAAATAGAGATAAAACCAGGTCTTAGAGTTAAAGATAAATACATTCCAATAACTTCTAATATCGTGAGTATTAGTCAAGGGAATAATTTCTTAGAAGTTGCTAAACCGGGAGGTTTAATTGGTCTTGGCACTAAATTAGATCCAAATCTTACTAAAGGAGATGCTTTAATAGGACATTTGGTTGGTCGTCCCGATAATTTACCTCATGTTCTCGATCAAGTGGAATTGGAAGTTCATCTTTTAGATAGAGTTATTGGATCTGAAAATCTTATAAAAGTTCACAATCTTAAACATAACGAAAAATTACTATTAGTTGTAGGTACTGAAAAAACGGGAGGAGTAGTTACTAAAATCCTAAAAGATAAGGTAGTAATTAAATTAAATCCCCCTATTTGTCCTGCTGAAGATTTTATTTTTGCAATTTCTAGAATCATCAATAGAAGATATCGTTTAATTGGTTATGGAACCCAAATCAATTAAGTATAATTTTTTTCTATTTGAGACTTACATAGAATTACAATTATTATTGGATATTTATGACGAAAATGAAAGATAAATTTCTCTTATCTTTCCTTTTACTAAACGAATAGATGGATTTACTTGATTAAAAATATTTTGCAAAGCATTAATTACATCTTGATGCGTTTTTATTTTCACATCGTCCAACTTGCACATATCCACTCTAGTTTCATATAATATAATATACTCTTCAACTTTTGAAAGAAAATTTAATATGATTTCAATTTTTATTTCACTGTTCAAATCATTTTCTGATTTATTTTCTTTAAATTCAAAAAAAACTTCGTTCATAATTCTTTTTTCTAAAAATTGAACAAAATCCTCGATGTTATCACAAAAAATAACGATCAAATCAATTCAATTAATCAAAATTATTTTTGTTTACGATATGTTCTTAATCCTAACCAAAAAATCAATCCACTTATTGAAGAATATATAAGAATTATAAAAGGAAAATGAATCACTTGAGTAATAACGTAATTAATCTCCAAATACGAACTCACTTCTGCTTCTTTTATTTCGGTTTCTCCTTGATATATTTTTATAGTATAATTCCCGTTAGGTACATTTTTTACGAAAATTTCGCCATTTTCGTTCGTAATAGTTTTCCCAATAGGTTGATGATCGTCTTTTGAAATATATGAACCATATAACTCTCCAAAGTAATAAATTTCCACATCTAATCCTTGAATGGGCATCCTAATGTTATCCGTAATAATTACCCTTAAGTCTTGTACGGTTTCATATTTAATAGTAAAAGGACAGACCTCATTTTTTATTATATAAGGAAGAGTTATCATAATTCCTGCTCTTTTAGTGGCGTTTTCACTGAATATTAAACTGTATTCAATGTCCTCTTCAAATTCAGTTACATTGACTTCTTCGTAGTTAATTATCCGTCCAAATTGAGAGGTAGCCTCCTCTACCTGATTATATGAGATTGTTTCGTCTATTATATAAACATATTTCACATAGATATGTTCTGGTCCAGAAATCAAGGATGGAAAATAAATTCGTTCTCTGATATCTGTATCCTCTACTAATCTGTCTATAGCCCAAGTTTCATCAACAGCTTCAACAAATTCCATTTGATAATTTGCTGTAAAATCAATTGTAATTAAACTGTTATTAGCTATTACTAAATCTGATGGAAAAAATATTGATTTATCTATATCGAAGAAATTAGAGGTGATTTTAATAGAATTTATTTTAAGAATATGATTTCTTAATTGACTTTTATCAGGCAAATTAATAGACATATTTACTAAAAGATTTTCAGCGGGTATCTTCTCAAAAGTATTAGAAGCCGTTTTATTGTATTCTAATCCTTTGATATTGAATCTATACGAGAACGATGGATTAAAAACATAATTTTCGTCCTCATCTAAAAGAATCTCTTGGTCATCATCTTGAGTTAATTTCCAATTTTCAATAGAAATTTCATATTCCCATAAAAGATGAAAAGTGAAGTTATTTGAAGAATAGTCATTAAAGAACTCTAAATAATTGAATTTGAGAAAATCTGCTCCATCGTAAGTAACAATTGAGTAATTTCCCTCACCTACTATTTGCCGAGTCATTGCTGGATAAACTCCGGTCTCATTTTCAATCCATAATTGAAAGTCTGATAATGAAGCTAATCTTGGAGTATACAATAAATAACCTTCAACTTCTTGAATACTTTCATCATATTGCACGCTAATCGATTCGTTTAATCGAATGTCAATTTTTTTGTAATCCGTTATATTTTCATTAAGATTATCAACTTGTGCAATTTTTACAGTATTATTAAACGATGTTCCCCAATAGCTCATGGTGAGCGCTCCAGATGTTAAATCCGCTTTATAAGCACTACTCATGCTTGCAGAAGAATTATACCCAGATTTATCAAAATTTAAATCTGTAATATTTAGAGTACCAAGTGCTTGCTTCTCCCCTGTAAGAATTGGCTCGTATTGATCTTTTGGAAGAATATCACTTGCTTTAAGATCCTTATTTTCTTGAGAAGAAACATCGTAATATGAATCCGGTGCTGAATTTAGACCAACTAGAACAATAGGAACTAATAAATTTATTAAAACTATTATAGATAGAATTATCCATAAAAGACTTTTTTTACGATTCCTACTAGTCGACATGATCAGATTTTAATTCTCTTCTAATAACAAGACAAATTTAAGTAATATTAAAAAATTTTTCATTAGATTTTAACTTTTATTAACAAAAAATTCTATAGAATTTTATAATTAGATTTTAAATTGAAAAATTCTCAAAATTATAAATTTAACTTATACTAATTATTAATAGATTAAAAATAATTGAAAATAATCTTAGAATTTTAAATCTCTTACTCTATTATATTAATAAAAATAAAGATTCCTTAATTAAACATTCTTAAATGGTATAAATGTCTAATAAGCCCGATCGAAATAAATTCTTAGAAGATCTCCAAAACGCTGTCGATCAATTCCTCGATCATAAATATGACAAGGTAATTGCGATTTCGCATAATGATGCCGATGGTATAAGTAGTTTGCATATTATCCAAAATTTATTATATAATATGAATATACAATTTGATTTTTTTATTTATAATAGATCGGTTTCTTGGCCTAACTATTTACATGGTATTCTATCAAAAAATCAAACAGATAAAATTGCGTTGATCTTTACTGATGTAGGATCAAATTTATCCGAATTAGTACCATTTATCCGGAGTAGAAGAGAACATTTCTATATCCTTGATCATCACGAAATTGACGTAAATCTTGATGAGATTAAAATACCCGAGAACTTATTTTTTGTGAATCCCACTTCGGTAGGATATGATGGATTAGATCACATTGCTGGGGCAACCTTAGCGTTTATGTTTGCTAAAAAAATTAAACCAAAACCAGTTTTAAGGCAAGGATGGCTAACAGTAATTGGTATTGCTGGAGACACGTTAAGATCTACAGATAAATTACAATCATTTAATAGAGAGATCTATGAGGAACTTTTAGAAGAAGAGCAAATTCAAGATAATAAAGGATTAATCTTATTCGGTGGCATGCAAGAGTCAATAAAAAACGGTCTTAAATATTCAATTCTTCCATTTATTCAGGGTTTAGGTGGTCAAGAGGGAGACACTATTGTTAATTTCTTGAAAGACTTAAAAATTAATCCTAACAAGAAAGTAATTGACTTAAGTCTTGATGAAATAGAAAATATCCAAAAAAAGGGGAACTTTGAAAGTTTTGGAAATTTTGCAACCTTACAACATAAACAAGGTATTCTAAAATTTGCTTTTGAACACGCGCTACTTTTAAATATATTGTGTTTTAAAAATATCAATTCTGCGATTTCCATAATTCAAAAAAAGTCAATTAATATATATGCTAAAGGTATTTATTACGAATATCTATTCAATCTGGTTAAAAATTTAAGGACTTTAATAGAACTCTCTCGTTATGAAACAGATGAAGCAATTTTTATTGAAGCCGAAGAGAAAATCCCTGCAAGTAATTGGTCAGATACTGCTAGTTTTAGTGTTGTAAATGAAATTCTTGATCCTTATAAAGTATTATTTCTTGGTGGAGAAGAGAAAAAAAATCATACTATAAAATTAAGTATAAGATGCTCTCGTAAATTTCTTGAAAAAAACAAAGGAAACGGAGTCAATATTATCATAAATAGGATTAAAGAAGATTTAGGTGGAATGGGAGGAGGTCACAAGTTAGCAGGGGGGCTTAGACTTTCTAAACCTTCTTTTGAGCGTTTAAAAAAGAGTATTTCAGATTATATTTGAGAATTTCTATTATTATATCATTTTTTAGTTATTAACAAATTGAGAAAAATGGATTTTATTAAGAAATATTCAGGTAATAGTTACGTAATTTATTTAAATGTTAAAACAAATTCCAAAAAGCAAGATATAAAGATTGATG
Source organism: Candidatus Hermodarchaeota archaeon (assembly GCA_048885945.1). Classification (GTDB taxonomy): domain Archaea; phylum Asgardarchaeota; class Lokiarchaeia; order Sigyniarchaeales; family SOKP01; genus LW40-45. The sequence continues at coordinate 8,245 of JBHLLE010000106.1, forward strand.
GAAATTTCTTGACTATTTTTCTTCGTTCAAAACCAATCCAAAACAAAGCAAACAAGGAATTATTTAGTCTTTTGAGGAAAAGATTAAAAATATCATCCAATCAAATTGAATTTATTTCTGGTGCAAAAAGTAATAATAAAAGTCTAAAAATAAATTTTTTAGAGGAAATTGAAGAACAAGAGATTCTGAAAAAATTAATTGAATAGAAATAAGAATGTTTAACTCCCAATTTTAATCATTTTTCCACATTTTAAACAAATTATGAAATGAGTCATTCCCTCGTCTGCGCTTCTAGTCTGCCTTGTTTCCAAATGAGCTTTATTATATCCACATCTGGGACATTTAAAATTCTTAATCGTACTTTTAAGGTTTTCTTCTTTCCAATTAATAATTTCAGTAGCATTCACAATCTCGTTGCGTAAAGAATGTTCTATCTTAGTTTTTACTTTATATGATTCAGATTTCTCTTCGGTGAAAGATTTAATTGCTCCACATCTACAATTAAATACTTTTTTACCATCTATTTCTGAAGGAAGCATTAAACTCCCACATAT
>JBHLLE010000107.1:0-1703 GCA_048885945.1 Candidatus Hermodarchaeota archaeon
AGAAGAGAATGGCGTAACTGGCGTTTTAAGATCCGTTGCAGCACTTGACTTTGAGCATGTCTGTGGTTGTGCCGTGAATATTCGAATACATCCCTCTGGAATTGGAAAAACGGAGGAGGCAAAGAATAAATGGGTCTCATTGATAAAAACATACTTCCAACTAGGAGGGGAACAACTTCAGCCCACTGTGGTTTCAAAAGAAGTTTTATTGGCAGCTCAGAAAGATCGTGAAAAATATAGAAACGTAATAGTTAAAGTTGGAGGCTATAGTGCGTATTTTGTTGATTTAGGAAAGGAAATACAAGATGAGGTAATATCTCGAACCGAACATACTTTCATTTGAACAAAATATAAAAAAAAGGAATTTGAAAACACAGAGATATAATAGTGCTTTTAGAAAACTTATATCCACATTATCAAGGTTTTTCTAAAATCTTAGTGGAAAATGAAAGCGTTAGAAAGAGATTTAATTAAATAGAAAGCAATTTGATTAGGAAAATTTTATAATTAATTTAAAAACAATTAATTATTTTTTAAAACTTTAATTAACCAATATTACATTCGAAATTAAAAGACTCCAAGAAGTTAAGCAGTCGAATTAAAATTAAACGGATAAATTTCATAAATATGACCGACACTAAAAAAATAAAAGACAAATTAAAAAAACGAATTGAATTCATGAAATTATTATCTAGTGTTCCTCGACTACGTATTTTGTTATTACTTCTTATTTATAGAAAATTAAGCCTTGCTCAATTAAGTAAATTATTAGGAAGAACTAAGGCAACAGTAACTCACCACCTAAAGAAATTTGATACGCTGGGAATTATAAAAACATCGAGAAAGGACTCCCGAGGATCTATTGATGCTAAATTATACGAATTAGAGCCGGACTTCTTTGATTTAGTAGAATTGAGTTTTGATAAGTTTCAATCACTAGAACAAGACGAAAGTAAAGAACTTTTGCATTATGTACTATTAAGAGATAAATGGATGTTCGATGTTTTTAGAAATATTCTAATTTTTGCTAATCGATTTTATCAAGAGATTGACGAAAGATTCCTTACAGAAAATTCAGATTTTGTTAAACAAACTGAAGATTTTTATTTTAAAAGTCCTGTCGATTATAATATCTGGTTTCTTACTGAAGATGGAAAAAACTCATACGATAAAGCAGCAATCCAATTTATAGATCAAATTAATAAAATTATTAAAGACGAGAATAAAAAAGGAAAGTTAGTTGAAAGACCATATTGTATTCTTAATCTCATTCTTCCCCTCAAAAAATTATCTGAATTTGATCTTGAAAGAAAGAGAATAATGGATTTTTTAGGTAGTTAATTGATATTTAACAATTTAAAAATAATATAGCTTTTTCATATCCATTCTACAACTTGTCCGCTCTGGGTAATTTCATAATATATTTCATTACTAGTTTCATCTCTTATAATTTTAATGCAGATAGCTTTAATTAAATAATCTAGATTATAACTTAGGATATTCTGGTCTTCTAATATCCCCTTATTTTTTAATTTCCTAAATAATTCGGTGTGGGATATCTTTTTTAATTCATTTACAATTTTTAAAATTTCTTTTCGAATGGGATGATTGACTGCTCTTAATAGTAATCCATGATAATAAGTGGATCCTTCTAATGTTTTCATATATTCTTCTAACGACGTATATTCTTTAAACTCAGATTC
>JBHLLE010000107.1:1713-5724 GCA_048885945.1 Candidatus Hermodarchaeota archaeon
TTTGAATCAGATAATTAATGATGCTAAGGATAGAATCAAACCGCCGTCAAACGTGAATATAATAGACGCTAAAAAATAATTTATAATAATCAATAACTAAAAAAAAAGAAAGGAATTAAAAGTTTTCAATCACTTTTCCACCGGGAAGAATTTTATAGTAGATTTCGCTATCTCGCTCGATTTTTTCTACACAAAGGGATTGTATTAAAAAATCCATATTGTAATTAAAAACATTCTCATCGTTTAAGATATCCTTTTGAATAAGCTTGTTAAAGAGATCTTTTTTCGAGATTTGGTCAACTTCATTAATAAACATTAGCATTTCTCTTCTAATTGGATGATTTACGGCTTTTAAATGTTGAGCGTGACCAATCTTTTTCTGTTCTGTCGTATAAATCACTACGGATTATTCTATATACATTCAAATAAGAAATTTTAAGTTAAATTAAGAATATTCTTTAGAAACAAAAGGATTTGCGTAATAAAATATAATTAAAATAAAGAATCTTTTTTTAGAATAAAATAATTTAACTCCCCTAGTTAATGATTCTTAAAAAATAATAAAAAATAAAATGCTTTATCTAATTCTCACTTCAAAATAATCTTTCTCAACCATCTTGGAAAAATAAATCCTAGATAAAAGATGATCGAACTAAATATAAGAATTGTTCTAGTTATTACTACAGTAATTGGATCGAGATGCATAAATGCTTCAATGGTTGCTGCTATTGAAAAAGAAATAAATGCTGTAAGTATGAATTTGCCTTTAATTTTTACCTCTGGACTATGAGACCTAATTGAATAAGAAGCAAACAAAATTCCAGTTAAAATAGCAATAATTATGAAAACTGAAAGATATATCATCATGAAAAAAGCCCATCTAATCTGAAATGGACCTATAAATCTCCCCAATATAGTAGGGTCTTTTAAAAGAAATAAAAAGAAGTAATAGTCTAAAATTATAATCGTGATAAGATATAAGATAATTATTATTTTTTGCTTTTCTTTAAACAACAGATCGGTTAAAGCTATTAACCAACATAAAGTTATGAATGGAAGTAATGAAAATCCTATAATAATGGTTAAGTTAAGACTTAAAGACGTTTCAAAAAAAATAATCATTAAAAAAGAAATGGCGTCGGGTAACCAGGGAAACGAGATCCCCATCCATGTAATCCCAACTAATATATAGTCCCTAGTTTTAAATTCAAAATATTTTAAAAGAATTGAAACTCCTAAGATAAAGGAAATTATCACATATATAAAACTAAAGCTACCTTGTAAAATCTCTAAAGTGGTTAAATCAGAAAATCGTATTTTCAGTCACCCTACAATAGAAAATCTTTATACTAAGTTGGTATATATTTTAGATATTCTTATATTTAACTCTATCATGTAGATAGACTTTTTAAATTTTCTTTTTAGCAAATCTTATTGCAATCTTTTTCGGGAGTAATTAAATATAATGGCCATTTTTTTAAAATTCCTTTTGGAATAATTCCGTTTCTAACTTTTGATAATATTTGACTTCTTGTTGCTAAAAAATCAATGGGCTGATCTTCTATAAATTCTAATTCTAAGAAGTTGTTGTTAAGAGCATTGAAGATATATTTTGCTTTTGGACAATTTTCAATTTTTTTGATTAAATCTTGTTTAGTTCTGCATTTACTATTAGTATTTAGAGAAAGAACCAATTTCCACGGAATAATGTTGTTATCATGCTTAACCAATAATAAAGCATCTATTTCAAACTTACAATATTTCAATAGACAATCTAATAAATATCGAGGTGCAAGTATTTCAAATTCTTTTAAAGTAAAAAGATCTCCAACGCAAATACGATAATCACGAGGCAATACCACTTTATGGGATATTTTAATAGGATAATTTAAAATAAAACTTGAGCGAAAAATATCTCCTCCAATTTGAGGAAGACCTACTTGATTTTTAATAGAGATTACATCTCCTGTCTCTATATTTATTAAAGGACTTGCCTCGGTTTGTCTCGACACATAAAGATTTCCAATTTTATTTTTCGATTGAGATAATAAGCTAAATTTCCCTTTATATTCAATTACTGGCAATGTTAGAGGAAAAATAAACATTTTATTAGAGCCTGCTACTTTATAATCCCCTAAACTTGACGCAAAAGGGCCTATTTCAGAAGCAACATACAAATTAGTAAACAATTCCATTCCATTTTCCCACTGCATAAATTTTCTAATCAGATCCCAGTTAGATTGAGTAAGAGAACTGATACTAAAAATTAAGACTGCTTTCGAAATTTTTTCTGATAAGAGGCTTTGAATTTTTTCTGAAGCAGAGTCAAAACCCTCCTTATTAATCAATTCTAAGAGACTTATTAGTATAGGGTTATGTTCTTTGGGTAAATCAGCAAGAGACATTTTTAATCCTTCCTTAAATTTTTCTAAATTTGCCCATCCCAAAATTGTTGCTGCGGGAGCAGATACGACAGAAATTTTGTTTAGAGAAAGTATTTTTGATATGATATCTAAATGTTTAGAATGTTTATATTCGTACAATAAATACGATAATGGTTTGATAATGGAGATCATTATTCTTTGAGAAAATTCAGAGGAATAAAGGGAGATATACTTTTTATCTTTTAAAATATTAATCCCATCAATATTTATCCTCGATGGGACAAATATTACTGCTGAGGATCGGTTATCTAGACCGCTCGATTCGAAAATTGCTCGCATTCCAGGTGCCCATAATTGACTTACGGTAGATTTTTTCATATGAAACCATTTAATTCCTGATAAGCTACTATTGGTAGTTCCTGAAGTATGAACGAAAACTAATGGATCTCTACCCAAATAATCTCTAATATAAGAAGTTATATTTACTGAAAAGCTTCGACTTTGAGTTTTTTCGTTTTTAATTCTTTTGTAAATATCGTCAATTTGATCTAATCCTGAGTTTTTTAACGCTTGCGACTCGTACTCTTCCTTAGAAGAGATCTTCAACCATTTTCTCCAATCTAATGTAGTTAATCCTGAAAATAATTTATTAAATTGGTTTTGGACTTCTTTATCAAAATCATAGGATTTCAATTGAATACATTCTCAATTTTTTCTCAAATAATTATATTATCTAAAAGGATCTTTAAATTTGTTAAGATTAATTTTTATAATTGATTTTGAATTTTAAGACTAAAATATTAAATTTGCTTATTCAATAATGAAAATATAATCTAAGAAAAGGTGAATATAAAAATTGAGTAGTAAAAATCCTTATACAGGATATCAAATTCGTATGGAAAAGATGTTAATTAATGGTAGTTTAGGCGATAAAGCATTATTTCTAGCATGCGATCAAGGTTTCGAACATAGAGCCGATTTTACGATCCCTGAAGCAGCAAATCCAGATTATATAATGGCAATTGCTGAAAAGGCAGAAATACCCCTTATTTTACATAAGGGAACTTACATACGATACGCTCAACGCCACCCCAATGTTCCTATGGTGTTAAAATTAAATGGAAAAACAGAGTTATTTTACGATAATAGAGCCCCTCAAGGTGGAATGGACTGTACAGTCCAAGAAGCTCTCGGAATTTGTCCCAGTCTGGTTGCTGTAGGGTACAGTTTATATGTTGGTGGTCAAAAAGAAACAGAGCAATTAACTGAGTTGGCTAAAATTGTGAGAGAAGCGAGAAGTTTCCAAATCCCAGTTATAGTGTGGGCATATGTAAGGCAGCATAATCCACGGTTAAAAGAAGAAGAGGGAAAATGGGAAAATGTGAGATATGCTGCCAGAGTAGCTTTTGAGAATGGAGCTGATTTGGTAAAATTATATTATCCTGAAAATTCAGAGGGTCTTAAAAAAGTAAAAGAATATGCACCAGGTATTTTTTGTTTAATAGCAGGTGGAGCAAAAGCAGATACAGTAGAAATTGCTTATAATACTGCTTACGAAATAGTCTATATTTTAGATGGAATGGCGATTGGAAGAAACATTTTCCAAGATCCTAAACCCGTTAATAAA
>JBHLLE010000107.1:5734-8792 GCA_048885945.1 Candidatus Hermodarchaeota archaeon
TAAAGCTTTGGGATATAAAGCAATTATGGAAGGAAAAAGTGTACAGGAAGCATTGAATATTTATAACTCAGAAAAAATTGAAGTTTTGTGAGAAGTCAAATCTTTTCATTTATCATTTTTTAAAAAAATAATTAGGAAGATTTAGGGATTATTACAGGGATATCTTCCCCTGCTTCAACCATTATTCGCTTTAAACGTTCTGCTAGCTTATTCCTAATATCTTGATATTTAGGATCTTCCACTAGATTATTTCTCTCAAATAAGTCATTTTCAAGGTCGTATAAGAAATCTTCCATATATATTTCATTTCTTGCGTATAAAAGTCCATCTTTGTTAGGAGCTTTAATTGAATATTTCCATTTTTCCGTTCGAATAGCTCTTCCTACTTGGGATTCGCTAATTTGTACGAAAACTTCCTTAGGCCATTTATAGATAGTCCCATTAATCAACTTTTGTATGGGATGTCCTCTCATATCTTTCGGCACATTTACTCCCGCCATGGTTAATAAAGTAGGAGGTAAATCAATTAAGCTTACAAGTTCTGTTATTTCGCGTCCTCCTTCAAATCCAGGACCTTTTATTACTAATGGAATGTGAATTGAAGATTCGTGGCAAGAACGTTTGTATTCTTTATTTCTTGTTTTAAAATGACAACCATGATCGCTTGTAAAAATAAGGATTGTGTTATCTGTCATATGCAATTCATCCAATTTATCTTGAATTCTTTTTAAATTAACATCAATACTATGACAGCATCCAAGATAATCAGGATAATTTTCTCTCCAATCACCTTTGGTGTTTTTTAGGTCTCCAGGTAATTCGTAGTTTTCAAATCTTTCTTTGCTTCCATCTGGACCTACAAATCGTTTTTCATCATTTTGTTGATGGGGCTCAAGATACGATATAAATAAAAAAAGTGGTTTTTCACTTGTGCTAGAATCCAGATATTCAAGAGCAAAATCTGTTAAACAATCAACACGATACCCATTAAATTCCACTTTATTCATATCAGAATTGAACAAATGTCCCTCGTAAGCATGGGATGTATATTCAAGAATATCTGAGGCTAACCAAAAATCTTTATATCCTCCTCTTCTTTCTTCAGGAATGGGTTTAATCATAAAATTACAATTTTCTCCAATATCTTCTTTTGAAGCCATTACAGTACTGGCAAGATGCCATTTTCCAATATAACCTACTTCGTACCCTGCTTCTGAAAGATAATGCGCAATTGTCTTTTCACCTAAAGGTAGTGCTACACCATTCCTATAACACATTGTTTCGGCAGCGTATTTTCCCGTCTGAATACAAGATCTAGCAGGACCACATACAGGCTGACAAGTAAAAGTATTCTTAAAAAGTACACCATCTTTTGCCATTTTATCCAGATTAGGAGTAACATTTAATTTCTGACCATAACATCCACATGTATCGTGTCTTTGCTGGTCAGTAAATATAAAAATAATATTAGGTTTTTTCATTTATTTAAAGCTCAACAAATTATTCAATTTAAAAATAATTCTCGTGTTTATATAAGTTGAAAAATTATCCTAATAAAATAAACATTAAGCTTAATATAGGTTAATGATAAAAATATAATTATTTATAAAATTAATTAGGAAAAAGGATTCAAATGAGTGAAAAAATACCTAGGAGATCTGTTATTAGCATTGCTTTATTTGCTCTCGCCGGAGAAATAGCTTGGGCAGTTGAAAATCAATACTATAACGTATTCATGTATAATGAAATAGCTCCTGTTCCTCTTTACATCTCAATTATGGTCGCACTTAGTACAATCGTTGGAACGATAGCTACTATTATAATGGGATCCTATAGCGATGTTAAAGGAAAAAGAAAGGCAATTATGCTTGTTGGGTTTATTCTATGGGCAATTACTACCGTATTGTTTCCATTCGCAGCTTATTTAAGACCAATTCTTTTAGCAGTTGCTATTGCAATACTATTTGATTGTATCATGACTTTTTTTGGGGCTACAGCTTATAACGCGGGATTTAATGCCTATACAACAGATATCACAACCTTAGAGAATAGAGGAAAGGTAATGGGGATTGCTCAGATAATGATGTTGGTTTCTATATTAATAGTTTATGGAGCAGCAGGTTTTCTCATTAGCTGGTTTGGTTACTTGATCTTCTTTTATATAGTTGGAATTCTCGTAGCGATATGTGGAATAGTTGGTGGGCTAATAATGGAGGAGCCAACAAATATTCAACCTCTTAACATAAGTACTTATGTTCATATAAAAAATACTTTTAAGAGAGAAAATATTTCCGGTTATAGAAATTTCATTTTAGTACTATTTGTAATTGGCTGTTGGAACATTGGACTTTACGTGTATTTTCCTTTTCTGTTAATCTACTTAGAACATTATATTGGACTCTCTATCATGGAAGCATCTGTTATAATTTTTATCGCGCTTCTTTTTTCTATAATTTTATCTTATCCTATTGGAATTTCAACAGATAAAATTGGAAGAAAGAGATTGTCAGTGATTTCTGTCATTTTCTATGCCGTTGCACTTTTCTTCTTTGCTTTTGCCACAAATATTATACTATTAATTGTTTTTGGTGTCTTTTGGTTAGTTTGCATGACTTCATTAAGAATAGCTACTTGGACTTGGGTAAAAGATTTATATCCTGAAGAAGGAAGGGGACAATTTAGTGGTTATTTTAATTTTTTTTCCGGTACATTACCCATGGTAACCGGTCCATTTATAGGTGCGTGGATTTGCATGGAATATGGAGCTTATATAGAAATTGGTGGTACAGCAGGAACCGTACCTCCTCCATTGATTTTTATAGTTGGAGGTCTTATAATACTTTTAACTTTAATCCCTCTCTATTTCGCTAAAGAATTTACAAATGACTAAGATTATCCCATCGAATTAATTTTGATTTTTTTTTTTTCATTATTGTTTTTAATTCTAATTTTATTATATAACTAAAAAAAAATTCATAACAAAAATGGACTATAAAAGTTTTTAATAAAGTTATTTGTATTAAATTATTAACTATAAAAACATATAATCTACATAATC
>JBHLLE010000108.1:0-3136 GCA_048885945.1 Candidatus Hermodarchaeota archaeon
AAGCAAAATATAAAGGAAAAAAGAAGTTAGATAAAATAATTGAATCTTTTCGACAAAAAAATAAGAAATATGACTGTGTTGTGGGTGTAAGTGGAGGCAGAGACAGTTCTTATTTATTATATTATCTTGTTAAGAAATATAATTTGAAAATCCTTGCTTATTCTGCTGATAATGGATTTATTCCGAAGGAAGCAAAAGAGAATATGAAAAAAATGACCGACATATTAAATATCAAGCTGGTTATTGAGAAGCATGATTTTTTAAAGAAGTGCGTAAAAAATAATATTATATCGTGGATGAGAAACCCTTCGGCAGCAATGATTCCTATGATCTGCTGTGGTTGTAGACTAGGCATTTTTCGAGGTTTGTTTAAATTTGCAAAAAGTCAAAAGATTCCATTGATTATTATTGGTGCTGGAAATCCCGTTGAATCCTCCCGCTTTAAAACGAGATTATTCAGTACTAATTTATTAGGTAATATGAAATTTGTTAGGAAAAGTAAAATACTTTCGTTCTTATTAGGTTATTTATACGAAATTATCAAAAATCCACTCTATTTCTTAAAAATTAAGAACACAATAATGTTTTTGAAAGAATATTTCTACTGTTTTCATTCTAATAAAATTCTAGATCTATTCTATCCTAATCAAAGACCATTAAGACTTTATCGCTATATTGAATGGAATGAAAATCTAATAATGTCAACAATTAAGGAAGAATTAAATTGGAAAAAATCCAATTTCAGCTCATCTCCTTGGCGTTTTGACTGTTTAATTAGTATATTAAAAAATTATCTATTAAAGAAAAGTATTGGATTTAACGAAAAGGATGAGATCTTAAGTAATATGATAAGAGAAAAGATGATCAGCAAAGAAGAGGCATTAAGAAGAATGAATTCTGAAAATATAACTCCATGGAATGTGATATTCGATGTTTTCAAAAAAATACTTGAATAATATTAGATCTCCAAGATAAAATAAAAAAAAAAGATTTTAAGGACTTACTGTTATTGCTTTTTTATCAAATTTTTCAGGATCTCCTCCATCCTCAAGAAAATTAATATAATTTCTTAAACTTTCTAAGAGAAGCTCCCCAGCTTTTCCGAATCCTTTTGATAATTTCTTCTTATCAAAATCAACCCATATTGTGACTTCAGATATATCAGCTTTAGGTTTTATAATATATCCCATTGAATTAATTTGACTTTCTTCCATTTGCCACGTAATGCTTTGATTTTCAACAGAATCTGAACCAACAATAATTACATCTCCAATTTTAGTTTTCAAAAGATATCTACCGGGTTCTTCCTCAGATACTTCATCCACAGTAAGGTTCCATCTAGGAGTATTCATACCATCACTTATAACCCCAAAAATTCTTTCAGCAGAAGCATTTAATTCTATTTTTCTTTCAAGCCTCAAAAAAATCAACTCCGATTGAATTTCATATCTAATTAAGATAATGTAATATTTATACATTTGTGTCAAGATCTAAATCGTAGAAATAAGAAATTACTTAACTAAAAAGTTGTATAAAAGAAAAGGAATGAGAATATTCTCTTAATGAAATCGATATAGCATTCAAGTTCCTGATTGTCTTTCAGGAAATCGACTTTGAATTTTAAGATCTTCATGAAATAGACGCTCAATTAAATCATATTTTAGATCTTTAAGATTTTCATCAAACCATAGATTGTTTAATTCATGGGGATCATTCTTGCGATCATATAAATCTCCATAATTTTTTATACCTTCATAGATGGTCAGTTTATGTTCTTTTGTTATAAAGTGGCGTAGTCTAACGTACATAGGACCTTTAGGACCAACTTCCTCCTCTTGAGCAATTATGCAACAATCTCTTACTTCTTTTTTTGGATTAGTGGGATCTAGCAGTACAGGAGTCATATCGCAACCTTGCATTCCTGGTGGTTGGTATCGTTCTTTAAGCCCTAAAATTTTTAAGATAGTTTTTGGCAAATCAATCGAGCTTATTAAAGCATCAGAGATTCCTGGTTTAGAGATACCTGGAACCTTCCAAATCAAAGGTACTTGAAGTACACCATTAAAAGGAGCAGGTCCTTTTAGTAACATTCCGTGATCTCCCATAAAATCACCATGATCTGAAGTAAATATTATCATTGTATTATCAGCTAAACCTAATTTTTCTAGAGCACCTAAAATATTACCAATTGCGTGATCCACCATTGTAATTGATCCATAGTATAACGCAGTGAATTTTTTTACTTCCTCAGCCGTAGATTCACGAAGTAATGCTCCACGAAATACAGGATTTTTTAAATGTTCCGCTAAAAAGGGATGATCGTAGAGTCTTTTTATATCGTGAAAGCTTTCAGGAAGCTCAATATCTTCTGCTTTATACATGTCCTTATATTTTCCGGGAGGGCAAACAGGATGATGCGGATCTGGAAATGAGCAATGCAAGAAGAACGGTTTTTCACCGTAATCCCCTTTAGCATACTTTTCAAGAAAATTAATAGTATGTTGCTCAATATAACTTGTATTATACAATTCGTCGGGGATATTACCCTCACAAAATAGCGTGAAAAATTGATCTATGTCCTTAAATTTTTCTTTAATCCCTTGAGCGTGTTTTGGAGATCGTTCTTCTAGCCACTCTAAATAATGACCTAAACAAAGAGATCCATGTCCTACAACTAAATCAACTTCTCGATACCCATAATATGGCATAGGGAAGTTTTTATAGGTTAGAGTCTCTGTATCTTTTGGATGTGACCAATCATCGAAGGATTCCGCAGATTTAGGAAGCATTTTATACGCAGGAGTCCAAAAATTAAAATGAGTTTTACCCACATTTATTGTGTGCCAACCTCTTTTGTAAAGAGCATCAGTTATGGTGGGAACATCTCGAGGGAGATTTATACCATTACTCCTTACTCCATGTACATTTGGATATAATCCGGTTAAAATGGTAGCTCGATTCGGCATACACATTGGATTAGCACAATAGGAATTTGTAAACCTGACCCCTTCACTAGCAAGCTTGTCGAGGTTTGGAGTTTTAACTACGGAATTCCCATAGCAACCTAATTGATCAACTCTTAATTGATCTGTAATAAAAAACAACACATTCATTTTTTTAGGCAAATATTATCAAC
>JBHLLE010000108.1:3146-8785 GCA_048885945.1 Candidatus Hermodarchaeota archaeon
AATATCTTTTTTTATCTAATTTAGGTAAAAATGATATTTTAGGAAAACTTTGAACAAATATTAAGTTTATTTTAGAGTTAAAATAAAAAATAGAAATTAAAAAAAAATTAAGGAAATATCTGTAATTGTATTATAAGTTCTTTTTTTTCAATTCTTCTCTCATTTTCATTAGTCTTTCTCCATGTAAATCATAAGACCTTAGAAATAAAATTGCAATTACTAATGCTATCACGGGAAACAAGAACAAAAGTAGTTTCAAACCAATTATAACATCTACTCCTGGATTTGGATTATATCCGGCCCATCCTGTACCAGTGAATATTAAAGCAATTGTGGTTATAACAAGTATAATGGAAAGACGATGGATGAAAGCATTAGTACCATAAAAACTTGCAGATCTTTTTACTCCGTGTTCTAAGTAATCTTCATCAACTACATCACCCATTAATATATCAAAGAAAAAAATGGTCCCTGACATACCAATTCCTACAATTGCAGTAGCTATTACACCAATTAAAACATCTCCTTCTCCCAATAAAGCGAATGGAACTAGAGTAACCATCCAAATTACTAATGATACTATAAATGCATTACGCATACCGATTTTTCGCGCTAATTTTACGTAGAATGGCATAGCTAAAGCCGCAACTATAAATGTTAACATCAATGACAATCCAATAAAAATTGAACCTCTTCCAACACCTAAAACAAAAATAGCATATAACGGAAATATAGTTGTGAGCATGCTAAGAACATACCAAGTCATTGTATTACACAATACAAGTTTAACAAATGATTTGTTTTTAAGCGACAATTTAAGAGAGCCAAAAAAGGATGGCCGATTTTCAAATTGCTCTGGTAATTCTTCAGGTTCCTTTATACCATACATTATAAAAAGAACACCAGCAATGACGGTAATGATTGCAAATATAATCCCTACGGTTACATACATAGTAGGTATTCTCGCGATTTCTGCCGCTGAACTGTTAGGTAAAGGTACCATTGGAGAAATAATTATTGTAGGGAGTACCATAGCTATTAATATTGCGATTAACGTTAATGGCCTTAAAATTAAATTCGCTGAGGCTCTTTCTTCTTCGTTTGGCCATTGTTCAGGAAAAAGAGCTTTGATATTTACGTCAAATAATGTATATGTGAATTCAAAAAGCATTATGATGATTAAAAAGTAGAAGAATTTGATATCTAAAGGTACCGTGAATAACAAAATCATCATTAATGCTAATGGTACGAGAGCAATAATAATAAAAAACTTTCTTTTACCTAATTTCCCATATTTTTTTCGATCGGATAATGCTCCTAGCATAGGATCATTAACGGCGTTCCATAACCCCCAAACAATAAACGCAATCCACATTTGGATAATAGGGATTCCCACTACTGCGAAATAGTACGTAAAGACTAAGAATGAAAATGCTTGATATGTCATTAAATCTGGAAAGCCATTTAGTGCGTAAAAGATCTTAGTTTTTTTCGATTTCTTTTCTTCACTCATTTTACTTATCTTTTTTGATGTGTTTTAAGATAATTATAGATAGACTTTGGTTTTTATATATATATAATTATATTGATATAATCGGGAATAGGATTTTTTTGTAAAGGATGGAATAATACAGCGAATTGGGAAATAAAAATAAATTATTATTAATTAAGAAAAAATTCTATTAAAAAAAAAGAGTTAGATGGAGAAAGTAACTTTAATTTTTACTTTTTATAATCTTCGGGATTTCCTCCTGCTTCTAAATATTCCGCGTATTTTTTTAAACACTCTAAAAAAAATTCTCCAGCTTTTCCTAGGACCATTTCCATAGAAGGTTCATCAAATTCCCCCCATAAGGTAACTTCAGTTCCATTACCTTCTGGTTTGAAAATGTAGCCCATTTTTGTCATGGGACCATCTTGTTCATCTGTAAGTTTTTCATATGGTACTGCTTCTATACGAGTAGAAGTAAGATCCCCGACTGTAGATTTTACTGCCCATTTATCCGTTTCAAGCTCAGTCATCTCCTTAATTACAACATTCCATTTTGGAAAGTTTGGACGATCCTCGATGATGGCATAAACATTCTTGGGAGGAGCATTAATTATCGTTTTTCTATCTACACGTGGCATATTTTATATCTCCATTAGATTTCATTGAGTAGTTTTATTTTTTATAAGAAATATGAAAATTTAATATTTAAGAATTATCACCATAGAACTAATAAAACTTCTATAGAGATGAGATCTCTTAAATCAAACTCCAGCGTTTCTTTTAGGAAATCTCCCTTGGGATTTTAGGTCTTCTCTGTAAAGTTGATGAAGCAATTTTAGTCGTACATCGCTATAATCTCTATTAAACCATAAATTGTTTAATTCATTCGGATCGTTTTTTCGATGATAAAGATCTCCATAATCAGGTACTCCTTCATATATGGTTAATTTGTATTCTTCAGTAATTAAATGTCTTAATCTACAATATAATGGTCCATTAGGTCCAATTTCTTCGTCTTCCATTATTAGACAATGATCTCTAACTTTTTGGGTAGTATCTTTTAAAACTAGTGTAAGATCACAACCTTGCATATTTGGGGGATGAAATCTTTCTTTAATTCCTAAGAGATGTAAAATTGTTTTGGGAATATCAATTGAACTTACTAAAGAATCAGAGATACTACCTTTAGTTAATCCAGGTACTTTCCATATAAGAGGTACTTGTAATATTCCATTAAAAGGGGCTGGTCCTTTTAATAACATTCCATGATCCCCACAGAAATCTCCATGATCACTTGTATATATAACAATTGTATTATCGTCTAATCCTAATTTATCTAAAGCGGCCAAAATTTGTCCAATGCTATTATCTATCATTGCGATTGAACCATATGTTAAGGCTAAAAATTTTTTAACTTCGTCTTCAGTAGATTCACGAAGCATAGCACCTCGAAATACTGGAGTTATTAAGTGAGGGCCCAAAAAGGGATGATTATATAAATTTTGAATATTATCAAAACTTTCAGGAAGCTGAATATCTTCAGATTTATATAAATCTTTATATTTTCCAGGAGGACAAACGGGATGATGAGGATCTGGAAAAGAACAATGTAAAAAGAAAGGTTTTTCTCCAAAATCTCCATTTGAATGTTTCTCTAAGAAATTAATTGTGCGTTCTTTAACAAAGGCTGTACTACAAGTGTCTTCAGTTAATCTAGCTTTATGATACAAAAGAAAGAAATTAAAAATTTTCTTAAATCTCTTTTTCATAGGTTCAATAAACTGTGGTGCTCTTTCCTCTAACCAATTCATATAATGGCCCGTAAGATATTCACCATGACCTATAGCCGTCTCTATTTCTTGAAATCCATAATAAGGTATTGGAAAATTTTCTCTTACTGGACATTTTTTAATATCGTCAGCAACCCAATCGAAGAATTTTTCAGCAGATTTAACGCTTATTTTATAGGGAGGTCCCCAAAATTGAAGGTGCATTTTTCCTATAGCACCTGTATGCCATCCTCGTTTTATAAGTGTCTGATTGATTGTAGGGAGAGTTTCTGGTAAATTAATTCCGTTACTCCTTACCCCATGAATATTGGGATATAAGCCCGTAAGTAAAGTAGCTCGATTAGGCATGCACATAGGACTGTTACAGTAGGCATTAGTAAACCTGACACCTTCACTTGCCAGTCTGTCAAGGTTAGGTGTTTTCAGGATTCGATTTCCTGAGCAACTCATATGATCAGCACGATGCTGGTCAGTTATTATAAATAGAACGTTAAATTTTTCACTCATATATATCTAACATTAACTTCAGTAAAATTCCATAACTAATATTCATAGATTGATTGTTGTGTTTTTTAATTATTCGCCTTATTTTATACAAGAGTGTTAAAATAAATAAAACGGTTAATTAATGTTCGTGAAATCTATGTTTAACGAACAACCTTACCTATGGATATAATATGAAATCCCTTTCTTTTATTATTGATTTATTTGTTTTCTTAATTTAGTATTCTATAATTTTTATCTAATTAATCTATCTCCAAAATAACATTTTTAAAGTCGCAATTTATATTTTTAATATATTTAATAATGATTAAATAAATGGTGTTTATTGATGTTCTTGTATGCTATTAGCAATGAGGGCGATTTGATTAAAGTCAATAAAATTGATTTTCAAGAAAACGAAGCTTATATTGTATTTGATAAATATACGATTTATGTATGGTTAGGACTTAATGTTTCTCAAAAGAAAAGGATGAACGCAATAAGTTTAGCAAGAAAATTAAATGCTGAAAAAGAGGAGGCAGCTAAACTTCTTTTAATGGATCAGAATAGAGAATATGGAGCCTTTTTAGCTATGATGGAACAATTACGACAAGGTCTGGATTCAAATGGAACGATTGAACAAAGACCTGAATTAGTGTTAGACATACCAATTATGAACGATGAGAGTATTCAAGAAAATCAGGAAAATGAGATAGAACTAAGGATTCAAAAATGGTTAGAACAATTAAAAAAGCATCGAAAAACGGAACCAGATAAAATATTGATCTCAAATAAGGAAGAAGAAGATCTAGAATCTCAAATTGAGGTCGCAGCGTTTTATTTGTCTTTAAAAAGTTTTTCTTACTCTGATCTTTGTTGGATATTGGCAGAAAAAGAACTGTTAATCCAAAGTAAAAATACTGATAAAGTGGATATAAGAAAATTAGCAGAAAAAATATTCCATTCTTCCACTACTTATGACGAATTATGTTGGTTAATAGCAGAACTCGATATATTAGTTGAAATGAATTATTTTGATACAGCATAAGAATTAACCTAAATTAATTCATATACTCCTATAAAAAAAGAAATAAAAATAAAAAGCAATAAGAAATAGAATTCATATTTTTTTGATCGAATCTATGACCTAAAATCATATCACTTGCATGGTTTAAAGTTCTTTTCATGATGAAATTAAATCTTCAAACTCTCTATCTGAGAGAAATCCTTTAACTTTCAATATTTCTTTAATCTGATCAATTATATCTGGTGATGCTTCCGCTCCAGACGCTTTAGCTTCCATAGCATTTACTTTATCGTTCAATTCATTGATTTGAAT
The DNA here is from genome assembly GCA_048885945.1 of Candidatus Hermodarchaeota archaeon. Classification (GTDB taxonomy): domain Archaea; phylum Asgardarchaeota; class Lokiarchaeia; order Sigyniarchaeales; family SOKP01; genus LW40-45. The sequence goes on from JBHLLE010000108.1 coordinate 8,251, forward strand.
TATTTTGGATTCAACGTTACTTTGAAGAGTATCAATTTCGTGGTCTTTTTCTGAAATTTTTTGTTCTAATTCACTTATTTTGTCATTAGAACCTTTTAGTTTCCCATCAATTTCAGATTTGAGACTTTCTATTTCTTTTTCTTTATCTGAGATTTTTTGTTCTAAATCACTGATCTTGTCTGTAGAACCTTTCATTTTTTCCTCGTTTTCAGATTTGAGACTTTCTATTTCTTTTTCTTTATCTGAAATCTTTTGTTCTATTTCACTGATCTTCTCTGTAGAACCTTTCACTTTTTCTTCTGATTCAGCCAATTTACTTTCCAAATCTGATTTCCCACTTTTAAGACTGCTGAGCTCATCTTCTAATTTTTTAACACTTTCTTTTAAAGATGTGTTGTTCTTATTAGCTTCCTCTAAATCTTTGTTTGATTTAGTCAGATTATCTTTGGACTTTTTGAGATCATTTTCTAAATTGGAGATTTTTGTTCTAAAATCCAATAAAACCGTCCCATCAACCTTTAGTTTGGCCTCTGGT
>JBHLLE010000109.1:0-8677 GCA_048885945.1 Candidatus Hermodarchaeota archaeon
AAAAATTGCTACTCTTGTAAAAAAAGCTCCAAAATTACCTAACAAATTCGCCTATTTTTACACACAAGAGGCTCCAGACTTGAACAAGTTTCCTGACGCATTTAGTTCAGTAAATAAAATAATAGAAAAATACAATTGCCAAGTATTAGGTGAATTTAAATGTTGTGGAGAAAATTTAGTTGAAAAAGCTGAAGAACAAAGACTGGCTTTTAGAAGTCAGCTGTCACTTGAAGAGAGGAAAAAAGCTGAAGAGGATTTTTTAAATTTAGTTAAAGGGCATCCTAATGCTAAAGACCTTGAAAATGCTAAGAATTTTGCGATTTCAATATTAAGCAAACTCTAACTTGTTTTTTTATAAGTTTTTTAAATTTTTTTTAAAAAATGAAATTTCAATTGATTACACCAGCTAAAGGTTTTAAAAATTCTATATTCTAAAAAATTAAAAGTTAAAGTATAAAAATGAATAATAAGACTTATTTATTAAAATAAAGACGCTTTATTGGCGAAAATAATGAATATTTTTTTTTTAGGTTCAACAATAAATTTAATTATTGCTACATTTTGTTTTTTTCTTTTTTATAAAAAAAGAAGAGAATTATTTGGGTGGTTTATCTCATCTTTATTTTTAACGTTATTTGTTAGTCAACACATTCAACAATTTCTAGAACCAGGTAGTGGTTTAATTCATATATGGCTTGAAATCGTAATGTTGATTTCTATGGGAGCCCCTCTATCTGAGATTTCTTATAAATATTATATAACATATTCTAAAAAAAATTATAATAAAAGAAAATTAAAACTTTATTTGGTCTTTTTATTTATCTTGATTATTTCAAGTTTTATAATTGCTTTATTTATACTTCCATTTTCAATAACATTCCTAATTTCTATTTGTTTAATGGTAATTTTATTATCATTGAGCTTTATTCTTTTAATTAGACTCTATTTTACTTCAAAAACAATATTAAATCTTTTCTTTTTGATCATTTTAACTGTAAATTTATTCTTAAGTTTTGGTTCTTTTTTAAATCTTCCAGATGATTCTTTTCATTTTATTGTAATTATGCAATCAGTTCTCTACCTCTCTGCAGGAATAATTGCTAATATTGAATATGAATTATTAAAATCAAAAGATGGATATAGGAAAGCATATAATCAAGCAACATTTTATAAAGATCTATTATCCCATGATATTTCCAATATTATGCAAAGTATCCTTCTCTCAAATCAATTTATTGAAAAAAATAGTAAAATAAAAGATAATAATGATGTTATAGAATTTACCGAGATTATACAAGATCAAGTTAAAAGAGCAAAAACTTTAATATTAAAAATAAAAAAATTATCAGAAATCAAAAGTAGTATAAATCTCTTGGAAGATATAGAAGTATTATATTTTTTAAATAATTATATTACCTTTTTAAAAAAACAAAACAACACAAAAAATATCAATGTTAAAATTAATTCTTTTGATCAAAAGGTATTTATCAAAGCAAATGAGTTATTAAAAGATGCAATAGGTCATATTTTAGTCAATGCGATACAACACAATAATAATTTAGATGTTGAAATAATAATAATTATTTCAAAAATTAATAAAAAGAAAAAAAAGTTTATACAAATTGAAATTCTTGATAATGGCAGAGGAATTGCTGATAACCAAAAACTAATCATTTTTCAGAGAGAAAATTTAAACGAAGAATATTTGAAAGGAATTGGATTAGGATTATTATATGTTAAAAAAATTATAGATTGTATTAATGGTAAAATATGGGTAGAAGATAAAGTTAAAGGGGATTATACAAAAGGTTCCAAATTTATACTGTTAATTCCTTATCAAAAGACAATAGATATAAAAAAAACTAATCATCACCAAGTAGATGAGCTAATTTCTTAAAAATTAATATCAAAAAAATAATTATCAAAAAAATATAAAACAGAGACGAATTAAGAGTTATTTATTTCATTATTTTAGAAAAGTTATATTTTTTATTCAATTATTTTTTATCACTCTAACATTGAATTTTCATGATATAAAAATATCAAATAAAAATTTCTTGGAAATTTTTTTCAAAAAGTTATTAAACCTTCTTTCTTTGGTCAATATGTGGAAGGAAAGAAACAGATACATAATTTTCATGTAATCTATTTTGTAGCATTTGTAGGAGATCTAACCCTATCGATGCTAATTGTACTATCGGTTTTACATGCTACTATTATTGGATTGTCTACTATTGAGGTAGGTCTGATAGGGGGTGCCTATGGATTTGCATATATGATTATGCCCGCAATATTAGGAAGAATCAGTGATTTGATAAGCCGTAAAATTAGCCTATTAATCGCTACTTTAGGTCAATCGTTTCTCACCTTTTTATTTCTTTATTTTATAACAAAAACAGACGATTTGATCTTTTTTGGATTATTTTTAAGTTTGTTTTTATATGGGATAGTATACGGTTTTTTTTGGCCAGTCATTGAAGCTTATATATCAGAAAATACTGAACATTCTGCTAAAGAACACGAAAAAGGAATGTCTAATTTTTGCATAACATGGTCTTTTGGTTTCGCGCTTGGGCCTTTTATTGCGGGTTTTTTATACGATTTTAACATTCTATTAGCATGTTTATTGATGTTCACAGTATATTGTTCGTCCTTTCTATTGCTATTTTTTAAACTACCCTTAATTAAACCAAATAATAATAAAGCGAGTAAAAATAAAGCAATTAAATCAGAGAATTTTAATAAACCAGAAAACTCAACAAAACCTTATTCACATTCCAATAAAATTTTAATCATGCTACTGATGGGGGTAATGATTTATGCTGTAATATCTAAAGCACTGATCTCGTATTTTACGAATTATGCTGCATTACCCGAAGGCTTAAACTGGAGTGGAACGCTTATTGGACAAGTAATATTTTTTTTTGGCGTAGGAAGAACGCTTTATTTTATTATCGCTCGTTACTTTAAAAATTCATTAAATGCTATAACCCAATCGTTTCTAATTATAGGTTTATGTACAGTAGCATTTTCGTTTATTTATACTCCCATTTTAATTATGATAACTTTTTTTATATTGGGATTTTTTATAGGTAGGAGCTATATTGTCTCTTTGGAATTACTTCTGAAATACGAACAGGATAAAAAAGGAGCAAAAGCAGGAATATTTGAAAGTACCGTAGGTATAGGTTCTTCATTTGCACCATTAATTGCAGGATTGATAGCTATTATTCACCTTAAGTTGCCTTTCTTTTTCTTTGGTTTATTTGCTTTTATATTCGTAATTATTCATCTTTTCCTTAAAAGAAAAACTCCATTTGAAAAGGTTGAAAATAATTCTTAAAAATCGAAATTCCAACCTCTAACATTTAAATACCTTATAAGGATTAATTATATTGAATTTATTAATCCAAAAAATCGAGGAAATTTTATGCCTAAGTGTAAAAAATGTGGGATGGATATTTCAGAGCAACAATTTAGATCACTCAAAGGCATGTGCCCTAAGTGTAGCTTACTTAAATATATTAATAAGCGTGCGGGAAGCATAGTACTTTTAGCAACAATAGGAATACTTTCTGCTTTTCTGTTTTATGTTGCTATCAGATTTTATTTAATCTAAGAACTTTTACAACTTTTACAAAAATTTGAGATACAGGCCCGAGGGGATGTATTCGTACAAGAAGACTTTTCTTGCATTTTGAACCCCCGATTTCCACTCTATAGCTGAGATAACTAACAATCTTCGGCTTAGGAGGCCGCTGCCTTATCCATGCTGGGCCACGGGCCTATTATTATAATTAAGATCTTATGATCTATTAAAGAATAATAGAATAAAAACCTAAAACGTATTTAAATGTTTAAGGTGCTACGATAGTATGCAACTCCACAGATTCCACAGAAATATTTACCTTTTATCGTGATTGCCTCTTTTACAGGGATTTCTTTCTGACAATTTTTTACGCAACATTCCACAGTTTTTTTATTATTATGCAAATTAGTTTCTTTAGACATTTTAATCAATAAAATTTTTGTGATCTTTTTTAAGGTTATCTTTAACAAATAATCATAAGGTTTTAATTTAGAAGTAATTTTACATTATTTAGAGTTTTGTATAAATTATTATTTTTTTTTAAATAACGAGTTTTTTAAAAATGGAAAGAAATACACAACAAAAATATAGAAGACCTATTGATTATTTAGAGAGTTCAATAAATAAAACCATCCTAATTAAAGTTAAGCGTAATCGACTTTTTCGAGCGATATTGAGAAGCTTCGACGAGCATCTAAATGTATGGGTGGAAAATGCTTCACAGATATTTGAATATCAAGATGAGGACGGTAATATCAGAGAGGAGCACGAAGATTTAGGATCAATTTGCATTAGGGGAGATAATGTAATCTTTATTTGTCTAGCAAGCAATGATTAAAAAAGTAAAAATCTCTATCTTTTGTATTGCAAAATAATTTTTAGACCTAGATATTCTGATATTAAATGTAATTAATAAAGAAACGGTCGAATAAATATAAGTTATAAAAAAACAAATAAAATTAGTAAAAATCTCTTAAATCAACTTATTTTTACTGTCTTTTATAAAATAATTTCTTATCACCTTAAAAAATATGAAATAGAAGAATTTATTTTAGAGCACCATTAAAACATATATTTAAGCTTAAATTAATTTGTTAATAATATCTAATTGATAATTTAGAGTTGAAATTGAGTTTTTACTAAAGAGGACCAAATAATTTGAGTCAAAAATCTGAACTAAGAAATAAAAAAGAATCTGCAATACTCGTTAATCCAAATCTAGGACATCCCAAATTTTTAGAAATAGATGCAAAATTAAAAAAAAGAACTTTTCAAGTCAATCTACTTTTCGTAAGTGATAAAAGAGATCCAATTTATTTTGGAGATTTTATTAAGAATAGATTAAAAATACTACCTATTTTAGATTATAAATGGCATTCCCAATTATTAATTAAAAGAGAAAGGGAAAAAAAGAAAGGAATTTTAACTAGAATTAAATTTTTCTTCAGAAAAAAAAGTGAAGAGATTTCAGAATTCATAACCGAACAATTATATTCAAACACTCAACGGAGATTGGATTTATTAAAGTCACGCATATATAGAGGCACTCCAATTATACCTAATATTTTGCAAGTTAATCCTGTTTCTACAGTTCCTATTAACGACATAGATTACGTTTTAGACGAATATTGTAGTCCCCAAGACTATTTAATAAAAAATTATGTTTTTGAAAGGTTAGATGTTTTTTTTAAAGTTGTTATTGAATTCACTATAACTGAAGAACTTTTAGAATTATTTGCTATAAGAAATTTTATAATGTTTGATATAGTCCAAGAAAATAATGGGATTAAAGAGAGAACAAATTATCATTCTTTAGTGATTTCTAAAAACGATTGGCAGAACTTTAAGTTTATTCAAGCTACTGATCTTCACTTAGCTCAAAGAAATGACAGAATTTATGGAATAATTAAAGAATGGTTGGATACTTTCAAGTTTGAAAATTTAGAATTGATAGAAAAAGAATACGAAAAAGATGTCAAGACTAAAAAAAGAGAAGAACAAGCACCACTATTCAAACTTCCTCTCAAAAAAAGATTCATTAATCCAAACAATCAATTTAGGATTTTTATTAAATTAATGAATAGAAAAATTTTTCGAAATGAGTTAGACTTTGTTGTTTTATCAGGAGATTTAATTGATTTTACTTTATTAAGTAAATTACCAAAAGATATCAAAAAATTTGTTGATTTTGATTATGATTTTAGTAATTGGAAAATTTTTAAAAAAATTATCTTAAACCTCCCTCAAAAAAAGAGACCGGGAATAATTAAAGGAGAAGAATTGCTATGCCCTGTATTTACTATTCCTGGTAACCATGATTATCGCCCCTATCATTACGATATTCGATGGGCAGGGTTGTATAGAAAGTTAGGTCTAAAGTTAGAAGAAGCACTTGCTGTAAATGATAGATTGGTTGCGTTGCCAATTTCTGCTATAGTGAAGAGTATAAGAGCGTTGAGGGGTTACTGGGCCGAAATTAATCCATTATGCGATTATTCCATAAGGTTAGGTCATAATAATTTCATTTTCTTGAATACTGGATCAGATTCATTCAAAAATTTTATGGATTTTATTACTGGACATCCATCATTGACGGGATTAACAACAAAACAAATCCATTATCTTCAAAATTTAACTAATTATAAAATTCAGAAAAAGACTGATAACTGCTTTTTGTTACTTCATGGACCTCCCATTAATCCAAAAGGTAAGCGAAGCTTTATCAAGCGTTTATCTAATAAATTGAGCGGAAAAATTTTAGTAAAGATTGACGAATTTAAAGAATCATTCTTAAACAAGGTGGGAATGAAAAAAGACTCAGCGGTTCGTATCGATGGAAAATTTAATGTAAAAACGGGAACTGTTTCCACTAATTGGTCCACTTTAGTTCAATTTTGTAAAGATTATTGTATTCTTACTTTAGCAGGTCATACTCATTCATTAAAGGAATTCCGATTGACTGATCCAAAAGGAATTAAAACGAAAGTATTTGATGCACCTCCTTTTAGTTTTAAAAAAGTAGAAAATCCTGCTGCTGTTTTTTACGATATTTATTCAGAGCTTTTTACATCTTCTAAGGATATAGAGAAAGCAGGTTCCTTTGTTGTTCAAACTCCCGCATTAGGATTAGGGGGTTATAGAAATCCAGAATTGGCAGGTGCTTTTAGAGAGATGGTAATTAAAGATGGAAAATTGGAATCATTTAAAGTAAAATTTATCGACAGATAAATTAGAACTATATTCTATGGATTTATTAAATTATAACCGAGTTCAAATGCTTCTATATTCTCTTTAGATTCTCCAAAAAATTCCTGCAATAAATCAATCATCAAATTTTTATTAAAAATCTCTTGATATTCTTTAGATCCTACACCTAAGATTATTGTATTAGCATATATCGAATTATTAAATTTAGTTTTTGAAAGTTTATTAAAATTCATAGAGACAGTTCTTCGCGCAAATTGGTCTAAGGTCTCTACTATCTTTGCTATAGATGGATATTTTTTCTCTTTCTCAGATCCGATAATGACGTTTCTAGGAAATAGACTATGAGTGTTTAGAATCACCACGGTTTGCTCAGAAATGTATTTTAAATTTCTTATGGTCTCCAATGGTTCTAATCCTAGGACTAGATGTGCATCATTTATAGGGATAATAGGAGAGATTAAATCTTCTATGGCGTAATCTTGATCAAGAGAATAAATTCGTGAATCGATTAAATATCTTGCTGTAGCAGTTACTGATCCTTCTTTGCAGGAAATTCCATTTATATCAGAATTTCTCTCTGCGATACCCCTCTAGTTTCAGTACCTACTACATTTTTAATGAGTGGCATTCTCATCCCATATTCTCTTAAAATATTCCCTAATAATACAACTCCTTGACCTCCCACTCCCACTACGAGAACATTATACACATCTCCCAGAAATTATCACCCAGAACGATTAAAAATGTATTTAATAATCTATTTTTAAAATTATGGCTCAATATTTTAGTTATGTGTATTCTAATCTGTTAAAGGATTTAAATTAGATTAATTGGCGATTAAAAAATAAGATTTATTAATTACAACATCAATCTTCTATAATTAATACGATTGAATTTTAAATAGAAAAAAATGAGGGTTGAAGAATATTTAGAATCGGAAGAGTCTAGGCATTCTTTATGGACATATATTTCTTTTAGTACTTATAATCTGACAGGATCTTTAATAATAGCTGCACAAACAATTGTTCTGTTCTTTTTTTATGAGGCTATCGTAGGTTTAAATATTTGGTATATTTTTGGTGCCTTCTTAATAAGTGCGTTCTGGGACGCGGTCAACGATCCTGTTATTGGGCATTTGACAGATCGAAATACTAAATTAACAAAAAGATGGGGGCGACGATTTCCATGGATTTTGTTTTCAGTCTTGCCTTGGTGTGGGTCGCTTCTTCTGATATATATGCCACCAAATGTGGATCCTGAGAGCAATGCACTATTCTTAGCGGCGTGGTTAGCAGGATCATTATGCTTATTTGATACCTTTCACACGCTCATTTACGTTAATATAGTGCATCTTAGAGCTGATAAATTCCGAACTGAAGCTGAGCGTAGAAAATTAGCGACAGTATTTACACCAATTGATATAATAGGACAAGTTGTAGGTATGTTATTACCTCCTTTATTTCTTAGTATGGGTCAAGGAATGGAAGTATATGCGTTTATGGCATTGATGATCTCATTAATTACTCTAATTGGTTCAGTTATATTTTTGCCTGGTACCCGTGAAGATGAAATTATGATTGAACGGTATTTTAAAACTCAATACGAAGAGATGGGTTTCTTTTCTGCTTTAAAGGAGAGTTTGAAATTAAAAAGTTTTATTATTTTCATGATAGCTTTTTCTGCATTTGAAATCGCTACTGGTTTGTTAATTGGTAATACATTTTATTTAGTAATATTTGTCTTAGGAGAAGGTGCTGACATAGTAATTTTAATATTTGCTCTGTTTCTTTTAGGGACTTTAATATCTGTTCCTTTCTGGATTACATTAGCTAAAAAATTAGACAACAATAAAAAAGCATACACTATTGGAGGATTTGCTAT
>JBHLLE010000110.1:0-8622 GCA_048885945.1 Candidatus Hermodarchaeota archaeon
AGAATCCAAAAAAAGTTATGTAAATTAAAAGAGGTATAATTGGAATATTCTTGTATTCTTTTAAGAATGCGTATATAATTGAAGTTATAAGTGATGCGGTGAATCCAATTACAATACCTAGTTTCCAAATTAAGATTGAAGGAAAAACTATAATTGAAACGAATAACATTGTGGAATAAACAAAACCAATTAAAATAGCATATAAAAGGTTTAAACTAGTCATTAGTTTAGTACCAAACGCATTGAAATGAAAAAAAATATATAATACACTAAATAAAGTAATAATTAAACAAGTTATATATCCAATTACAAGGATTACGAAGAATATATAATACATTTTTGAAATTTTATTTCTTAATTATTATAGAATTGATAAACAAAAGATTTCATTTGTTTTTTAATTATAATATAAAATTCCTTTGAATATATAAATAATATTACATAAAATAAATTCGAATTATTTAAATTATTAGAATTAGAAATTTTTGTAAATAATCATTAAATTTGCTTATTTAATGTAAGGGTTGAAATAATCTTGAAGAAGTTCACTTGCATTTTTAAATTGAGACGTGTCAATCAATCCATTTAAATTATTTAATTTATCTTTATTCAAATTGACAAAGCTATTCATAAATTGTTGGATTGATTTTACTATCAAATCATTTCTCTTATTTGTTATAAGCAATACTGCATAACCATAATTAGGGTCAAACTCTAAAACTATATCTCGATTTCTCATTTTAATAACTCGTAGTTTATCTCTTTGAGTTGATAGGTTCGATAAAATATGATTAATTCCAATTAATATACTTCCTTTTAATATTGATTCCTCTGTTTCCTTTCCGGTTTCAAAATTGTATGAATATAGGAGTATTCCACTTTTATGAAAAACTATGAATTCATAGATTTTATTTGTTAATTCTACGAACATATTAGGTTTATTTATAATTAGATATAGAAAAATAACCGCAGTAATTATAAAGGATATTAAATGGGTATATTTAAGTATAATATTTTGAGATAATAAAAAAATAGAATAAGTAAAGATTACGATAGTACAATTTAATGTATTTATGAACAATCCTCTAACTAATTCCTTATCACGAGTTTTCTTATAATTAATCAATAAGATAAGCCATATATAAGATACTATGAAACTCCCGAGTAATAGCATAAAATAAAATAATGAATAATTCTGAAATATGTAGTAGTAAGAATTATCCCCTTGAATTATTTTAAAAGATCTTGTAGTAAAAAGTAAATTTAGAATAATTCCGCTGATAAACGAAAAAATAAAAGCAGCGACTATCTTAAATTTTCTTATTCCAAGAATAATACTTTGTAAAGAACCTAAGAAACCCAAAGCGATTAAGCTAGAAATAATTGAATATCTCCATAAATTTAACGCAATTTCTTTATCAAATAACGATATTGTAGCTAGAGATACACTGATGAAATATAAAATTCCAATTAAAAAATAAAGGAAGATTAACAAAAAAGAATTTTGTTTCGATCCAAAATCTCTACGATGAATAATAATATATATTATCGCATACACAGAGATTAACAATGATATAACTGTTAAAACAAAATCAATTATCATAACTAATTTCTATTAATTATTATCTTATACAAAGTGATTTCTATTTTTAAATTACTAAAATCATATATGTTTTAATGATTTAAAATTCTTTTTTAAACAAAAAATAATTAGCTAGTTTTTTTTCTGATTCTTCCTTCAATCCATCCATGTTTGTAAGATTTTCTATGATCAAATTTAGAGATGTATGGTTTTATGTCTAATACGGGAGTATTGTCTAATACGTCAATGTTATTTACTATAATTTTATCATTATCCACGCCTAAAACTTCAAAAATAGATATTCCTAATGGATTTGGTCTAAAGGGTGTTCTCATCGAAAAAACACCTACCTTTTCGTCATATAAGAAAGGTTTTGATATTAAAGGAACAGGTAGTATAACCATATCAAAATAATATACGCAATAAATATGAGAAAATCCATGTAATTCTTTTAAACCAGATTGAAATTTTGGAAAGATTTCGATAGTTCCTTGAGAATTAGACATTGAAAATTGTATAGGTATTCCTTTTAATGATTTGAATTCAGTATGAATCACACCTATAGGTCGTAAACAAATCACTTCAGGAAATTTGCGATCTTTTAGATTTTTTAGTTCTTTTTTAGTTGTAATTTCCATAATTCTATCTTTCAAAAATTAAATATAAACGTTTGTTGTATCTAATTATAGGAAAAATATGTATGATTTCTTTAACTATTTAAAAAAAAATGAAATTGTTGAAGATCTAATTGAATTTTATCAAGTAGATGAAAAGGATAAACAGAATCTTATTTATAATCTCGTTAATAATTTAAAATTCGCTATGCAAAAGGATGTTAATGAAATAATTGTCGATCCTATTTCTTATATATACGAGAAAAATGTGGAATATAAGAATAGAAAGGATTTAGGGGAAATATATACCCCAATTTCGATAGTAGAAGATATTTTAAATAGAATTGGATATATGTACGATAATTGTATCTTAAATAAGCACATCATTGATATTAGTTGTGGTTCTGGAAGTTTTCTCATTTATGCAATAAAAGAATTAATTGAACATATAAAAAATTGTAGTTTAACTGACGAAAAATCTGAAATTTCTACTCTTGATTACAAAAAAGTTATTTCAAAAGTCGAAGAGAATGTATTTGGTGTAGACATAAATCCAATCGCATGTGTATTATGTCAAATTAATATACAACACACATTATTTTTCCTCTATAATGAAATAATAAAAAATGAGGATGGATATCAATTTCCCCATTTTAGAATATTTAATGGAGATGCTCTTAGATTACTACGGCAAAATTATTCTTATGAGATAAATAAAAATCATTTTGATTTTGTTGTTGGGAATCCTCCTTATTTGTTTATTAGAGATATTCCTGAAAAACAGCGAAATTTAATAGAGCAAAGTGATTTTAAAACTAACCAAGGGCAATATGATTATTATCAAATTTTTATCGAATTAGGTATAAGACTTTTAAAAGATCAAGGTTATTTAGGATATATTATTCCTGATTCCATTTTGGCCTTATTAAATAGAGAGGTAGTAAGAAAATATATCTATAATAATACAAAAATAAAGGAAATTATTCTTGCTGGATCAAAATTTAACAATTCCGTTGTATCCAACGTTATTATGATTCTTCAGAAAGAAGAAAAGGAAAAAGAGAGAGAACATAACCTAATCAAAATTAAACAATCAACTTCCAGAAAAGCATCTTTTAACGAAATTATCCAAAAAAAAATTAAGAAATGGAATTATCAATTCTTAGTCAATATAAATAACGAAGATTTTTCTATTCTCAATTACCTTAACCACGATTTTCCAAAATTAAAAGATTTAATGAAAGATGAAAGTTTTAAAATAACATTAAGTCGTGGTGTTGAGTTAGGGAAGGGAGGAAAAATAATATTTTGTAAAAAATGTAATAAATATTTACCATTGCCTAAGAGTGAATTAAAATGTAGAATATGTAATAGTATACTTTCAAAAGAAAATATTGAAAAAATAATCTCGGATTCTTTACCCGTAGTACAAGGTGATTCTTGGAAACCCTTTCTTTATTCCTTAAACAGATTTCAAATTAATAAGTATAAATACATTAATATTAAAAAAGAAGGGATAAATTACAAAAATTTAGATATATACAAGGAAAGGATTGTAATAAGACAATTACCAGAAGACTATTTTATTTGTGCTACATATGATGAAAATTTTTCTCTCACTTCTCAATCTTTTTATAATTTAAAAATTCAAAATTCAAAAAATCAAGAATTTAATCATTTTTACCTTCTAGGTATAATAAACTCTATGTTGATGTCTTTCTATTTCATCAAATCATTTGGTTCGTATAAAAAATTATTTCCAAGAATTCTAATTGAGAAAATTAAAAATTTTCCTATTAAAATACCAAAAACTGAAAAAGAAAAACATTTAGCAAAACAGATTACAAATTGTGTAAAAATAAGATTAGAATCTAACAATAAGAAAAAAGAGTATATAAATGAGATTCAAAAAAGGTTAGATTTTAGCGTTTTTCAATTATATCATATTTCAAGAGAGAAAAAAAGATATATCATGAACTATTTGAAAAATTTATAAAGATAATTTTATGATTCTTTAATTACATAATTTATATTATAGCTAGATTTTTTCATTAAGAGTATTTATCGTGGTGAAAAAAATGAATAGAATTGCTCAGCTCACAAGAAAAACAAAAGAAACAGATGTAGCTGTTAGTTTAAATTTGGACGGGTCAGGTACATCGGAAATTGATACTAGTTTTAATTTTATGGATCATATGCTAACACTTTTTACCCGACATTCTGGAATTGATCTTGAAGTGAAAGCATCTGGAGATTTAACCCATCATATTATAGAGGATGTTGGAATACTTCTAGGTGAAAGCTTTATCCAAGCATTAGGAGACAAAAAGGGAATTAATAGATACGGAAGCGCTCTTATTCCAATGGATGACGCTCTTGCTAGGTGTGCGATAGACTTTTCTGGGCGTAAAGCGCTCGTATTAAATTTAAAATTAAATGATGAATGTGATATTGAAGATGTTGCAGTAGAGGATGTGAGACATTTTTTTAATTCTTTTTCAGAAAATGCTAAAATGAATTTACATTTACATGTTCTCTACGGCGAGGATCAACATCATAAAGTAGAAGCAGCATTTAAAGCACTAGCTAAATCAGTTAAAGAAGCAATAAAAATTGTTTCAGAAGAAATTCCTTCTACGAAAGGTGTTTTGTAGAATAATTGAAACTGTAAAATAAAAAAAATTTTGCTATTTAAGAAATGAGTTATTTATATAGCTTAGAATTAACTTATATTCCGTCAAAGTATCGGAACCATCCATTAAGTAAATTTGAATTAGTGGATAAAAAAGAATCCATTCCTGAAAGCTCAGATTTTTTTCTTTTATGGATGCTTCCAATTAAGTATACTGATAAGGATCTTGCTAATAGAATAATAAATGTATTTCCTTCAATCCCCGTCGATAAACTCAGAACATGTAAAATAAGACTCGCAATTCCTTCCAATGAACAATATTTTGAAACTCAACAAGTTTTAGGAAAAATTATACCTATAATCCCTGCCTTAAAATTATTATATCAAATACAGATTTTTGAAACTCAAGATCGCTCCATAAAGCATTATAGCAACTCCGTTAAAACATATGCGTTTTTAACAAAATTTATTGTTGAGCTTTTAAATAGAGGAAATTTTATTCCTAATCTAATTCCCCAAAATGATAATATTTACGAGGGTAAATGGAGATTAGTTTTAAAAACTCAAAATGATAGCGAAAGATTTAAAGCTATCGTAAAAAGCTCGCCTTTAACAGCTCACAATTTACCAATAAGATTTATCGTAAAAAAAGGAAAAAGCGCAAAATTAAAAGAATATATTACAGACGGATTATGGCATCCTTCATTTCTATTTTCTTATTATTTAGATGGACTTGGAGATACTTTAATAAGAGATTTATTAAGAAAGAGTAATTTCCAGACTTTTAAACAGTACTATAGCATGGAATTTCAAAAAGAAAGAGATATTGATTACAGTTTACCATGGGAATTTAAATTTCTCAAATCAATTATACTAAAAGAACCAAGATATCATATAAGACGTTTTCACGAAAAAATAATTCCAAAAGTTATTAGAAATTGGATTCAAATAACCCAAAGCTACGACTACAAAAAAAATTACTCTCTTGGATTTGATTTACATTATCCTCAAGAATCTAAGGAAGAATGGCCTTTAAAATTTATAATTACGCTTCAAGATAATACTTCTATCCCTTTAACCGATTTTTGGGCTAAACATCTTCAAAAAAAAAAAACTACATCCAACTTTAGTAATAAAGAAGAAATTTTAGAAGATATATTAAGATCGTTAGGTATTGCTTCAAAATTGTTCCCACCAATCAGAAAGGCTTTAGAGAATAAATTTCCAAACGAGTTAATGCTTACTTCCGAAGAAGTAATTGAATTTTTAAAATACCCTAAAGATTTACTTATACAAAGTGGATTTTCAATTTTTTTACCGGAAGTATTCACCATAGGGGGGACACAGAGATTAAATGCTCGATTAATCATAAAGTCGAAGAAGCGAGAAAAAGTTAAAGCTAAATCCTCAGAAATGCCTTCAATTTTTAACATCAATTCTATGATTGAATTTGAATGGGAAGCTAAAATTAAAGGGAACACATTAACAAAAAAAGAACTCTCAGAATTAATTGAGAATAAAGAACCGTTAATTAATTGGCGTGGAGAGTGGATTTTAGTAGACCAACAAGACATAAAGGATCTAGATAACATGTTTAAAAAAGGCATGAATTCAGGTTCTATGAGTTATATGGAAGCATTAAAACTGGGATTATCTAGTAAAATTCAACTCGAGGATAATGGAAATAAATATGAAGTTATCATTGAAGGTGATTTTAATGAAATCGTTGAAAAAATAAAAAATATAGATAAGTTCGAAAAAATTTCTATACCTAAATCCTTTATTGGTACTTTAAGACATTATCAGCATTCAGGTCTTACTTGGATGGGTAATATGTGTAAACATAATTTTGGAATTTGTTTAGCTGACGATATGGGGCTTGGAAAAACAATACAAGTCATTGCACTTCTTCAACATTTTAAGGAGTATAATTATAATGGTAAGGCTGGAAGTATATTGATAGTATGTCCTACATCCGTTTTGTTTAATTGGAAAAGAGAATTTGAAAGATTTGCTCCCGAATTAGAAATAATTCTTCATCATGGACCTGATCGCTATAATAATGCCAAGTTTTTACCCGAATTTATTAAACCTTACCGAGTTTTTTTAACAACCTTTGGTACTCTTCGAAATGATATAGAATTTTTAGAGACTATTAATTTTAGTGGAATTATAATAGATGAAATCCAAAATATTAAAAATTTCAGTTCTAAACAGACTAAAGCAGTTTATAAATTACAAGCAAATTATAAAATTGGTTTGAGTGGAACTCCAATAGAAAATAGATTGATGGAGCTTTGGACTTTATTCGAATTTTTAAATCCAGGTTTACTAGGAAATAGAACGAAATTTCAAGAAGACTTTGTCATTCCTATTGAGAGATATCAAGATAAAGACGCCATTGAAGATTTAAAAAGATTAATTTCACCTTTTATTTTACGTCGTTTAAAAACTGATAAATCAATTATTAAAGATTTGCCAGAAAAGAATGAAATGAAGATTTATGTAGAACTTAGTGAAAATCAAGTAAAATTATATAAGGAATTGATTGATAAAATGTTAATTAATCTGGAAAGTGTTATTTCAGATAAAATGAATGTCCTAACTCTATTAGTTAAATTAAAGCAAATATGCAATCATCCATATCAATACCTAAAAAAACCAATTCCTGAATTTAAAAACGGCGTTAAAATGAAGGATTTTATATCTGAATCTTACAAATTGGAAAGATTAACAGAGATGATTGATGAAGTAATATCAAATGGAGAAAAAGCACTTATTTTCACTCAATTTAAACAAATGGGAGATATAATCTTTAAAATTCTAAAGAAAAAATATGATTTTGATATTTTATTTTTTCATGGTGGCGTTCCCGAAAAGAAAAGGAGAATATTTATAGAAGACTTTCAATCAGATAGTTTTGATAGCCCTCCAATTATGATATTATCTTTAAAAGCGGGAGGGACTGGCTTAAATCTAACACAAGCTACTACAGTTTTCCACTATGATCGATGGTGGAACCCTGCAGTGGAAGATCAAGCCACAGATAGAGCTTATCGAATTGGTCAGAAGTCTCCTGTAAATGTTTATAAATTTATTACAAACGGAACGATTGAACAAAAAATAGATTTTCTTTTAGAGGAGAAAAGAGATTTAGCAGATAAAATTGTAACCTCTTCTGGAGAATCTTGGATTAAAGACTTGGATTTCGAGAAGATTAAAGAATTATTTACGTTTGAGGATTGATTAGTTAATTAAAAAACTATTTTAAAATAAAAAATGGAGTATAACAATTTTAATAGAAGAGGAAAGAAAAAGCGTCCTGAACATGGACCTAAGAGTGAATACGACAAAAGACAAACACATCAAGAAGTGCAAAAAATAAAGAAAGATTTGATAAATTTTGCAAAAACATCGTGGGGTAAGGAATGGATTCATTCTATTCTAATGATTGGTCGCCCGTTTAGAATGCAACGAGGAATAGAATACGCAAAAGACGATAAAAGAATCGATAATGTGAGAATTAATAAAGGTCAAATTTTTGCTACTGTTCAAGGCACAGCACCTACCCCATATCGAGTAAAAATCAATTTTGAAATAATTCCAAACGAAGTTTGGAGTAAAATTATTGCTGAAATCTCAAAAAGTTCATTTAATCTCATTAAACTTTTAGAAGGGACATTGCCAGAGGAAATTATCGACATATTTGAAAATAATAAATCTTCTTTATTCCCAGATACGATAAATAGGCTGAATGCGGAATGTTCTTGTCCTGACAAAGCAGTTCCTTGCAA
>JBHLLE010000111.1:0-8611 GCA_048885945.1 Candidatus Hermodarchaeota archaeon
ATCTTATATAAAGGATATGGAGTTTCTTGAAGAAGACTTCTCTGATTTAGATGATTTAGATCTTGAAGAAATTAAAGATATGAAAGATGCTATAGCTAAAGTTCAAGAGCAAGAAACATCATCAAAACAAGATTCAGCTTCAAATGAAATTTTAGAGGAAAAAGTACTAGTAGATGAAGAACTAGAATATTTAGAACAAAAAGAATCAATGATACGTGACTTTTCTGATATTGAAGACATTGATTTTGAAGAACTAAAAGACATGAAGGAAGCAATAGAAAGTGTAAAATTTGAAGATAATAAATCAGATTCTGAAATTTCGAGCGATTCCATATCCTCCGGAGGGATTTCTGAAGATTTAGAAGAAAGAATTAAACAAGAGCTATTGAAAAAAAAAAAGAAAAAGAAAGAGGACATCATAACTCCTGAGAAATTTTTAAGTTACATCAAAAACAAACGCGAGAAAATATGGTATCATGCTTTGTATTATTTGGTTTTTGAAGTAGAGGATTATACAGCTAGTAAGGAATTATTATATGATGTATTAAAAGAAGTTACCAGTAAAAGTGCTATTGATCCAATTCCAGAACATCAATTTTATTTCGGTTTAGGTTATATTCTAAGGTTAATCCTTAACGATAAAAAATTAATTCGCTATTTAAGGGGTGGAAAATTTAAAATTAATGTTAACGTTGATACTTTGAAAGAACTCTTAGAATTAGCGGGAACACCTATTAGTACAAGACCAGTTATTGAGGAAGCTGAGAAAAAAAAGATGTTTAAAGATTTTCTAAAAGATGATTTTTCTGATATTTAAGATTCAACTATTTATACTGTAAGCTAATTGTGATCTATAGCATTATTAATTTTAAGCTATTCTTCCTTCAAATAAATACCTTTTAAAACCTAAGTAAAACTATTAATAAATTATCTAAAATAAGTTTTAAAATTACATATAAGTTGTCTTTTTTAAAAATTGCCAGAAAAACCTTCATTACTTATTATCGGAAATTCTAATGTTGGAAAAAGCTCCATAACAAAATTACTTTTACCTAATCCAAAGCAATTTAAAGGTAAGACGGGCAAGACTCCGGGTAGTACTCTAATGATACACTCTCTATCTCAACCAAAGCTACCGTATCAAATTGTAGATTTACCCGGATTTGGATATATGAAAAAATCAAGTCGAAGAAGAGAAGAACACATAAAAAAACAAATAATTATTCACATTGAAAAAAAACATCAAAACTACTTCTTAGGGCTTGTGGTTATTAATATCTTAAGAATAAAAGATGAAATAGATAAGTATTTAATTCAAAATAAAAAAACTATCCCTTTAAGTTATGAATTGATAAATTTCTTAAGAGAATTTAATATCTTTCTTTTAGTTGTTTTAAATAAAATCGATAAGCTATCAAATTTTGATAAAAAAAAAAATATAGAGTTATTTATTTCGTCTGCTAGAGAATTTGATTTAAATATTGTTCATATTGACGAGTTCTCTTACAAAAACGAATTAGAAGTTCCTTACTTAGAGCTATCAGCTCTAAAAAAAATAAATATTAAAAAATTAAAAGAAATTATTCAAAAAAAATTTAGAGAAAGATAACCTTTTACTTCTTAGCTTGAAATATCCCGAATCCACCATTATCATCGTAGGAAATTTCCTTAAAACCATGTTTTTCTAGCAATTGTGTCCAATACTGTTGCTTTTTATAATTCAGAACAAAAACACCAGATATTAAAAGCATTTGCCAAGAGCTTCTGGTAAGTTCCCCTAAAAGGAAATATCCATTTGGTTTTAAAACCCGATAAATTTCTCTCATTGCGATATCTTGAGAATTATTTCTACTGAATTCGTGCATTACAAAAGATATATTAACTATATCAAAGGTATTGTCTTCAAAAGGAATATTCGTGGCAGATCCGTATTGAAAATGGGTCTTGTCGCTTACTCCTTCAATCTTTGCATTTTTTTGTATAGTTTCTAAAGAGTTACCCGTTATAGCTTTTTCATCGTAAATATCAATACCAGTAATAGTTGCCCCATTTTTTAGGTTTTTAGCGAGATTAATTGAAATTCTACCCGTTCCACAACCAACATCTAATATTTTTGGAGCCTTAAATTCTTCAATAACGGGAATTTTTGATTCTAAAACAAATAAGTTTCCGGAATATAGATTTAACGCTAACAATCCAATTGCAGGCCATAAAAAAATTAATATTACAATTATTCCTGAAAGCATTAGAATTATACTTAAAACCCCTTCAAATAAGAAACTTAAGATAATTGCACCTAAACCTATAATCCCTAAAAAACCTAAAAAAAACATCACATTAATGTGATACCATCCATATTTTGCTTTTTTTTGTTCCATTTTACATCAACAATTCTATTAAAAATAACTCTAAATGAGATTTAATGGGAATTCTTAGAAATTTGCTAAGATTAATAGTCTATAATAATAGAGCAACAGTCCAATTATAGAAAATAACATTCCTTCAATCATAAAGGTGAATACTTTATTAATTATCTTAGATAAATAGTTTTTATAATTTGTAGAAGCCATTATATACCCATTAAATCCATTTAATGTTATTTTACAATTTATGTTTAATTGATTATAACAATTCAACACATATAAATGTTATTGTGTTGACAACATTCCAACAATTATTTATATGATAAAACCTTACTTATAATGATGAAAGAAAAAAATAAAGAGAAAGGATACATTGAAATATTGAAAAAAACGGGTTTGAACGAGAAGGAAGCACTCATCTATTTAACTCTGTTAAAGTCAGGACCTAAAGGTAATATTGTTAAAGATTTAAATCATTTTCTCACGATTGAGCGTACCACAATATATTCAGTTCTACGAAAATTGATTGAACTAGGTTATGTAAAAGAAGCTGAAGCATCGAAATCATCTAATAAAGCTACAACTTTTATAGCAATAGAGCCAAGTAAATTTTTTGAGAAACTTATTGTAGAAAAACAAAAGGAACTTAATGAGTTTCAAAATTTAAAGAAAAAATACTTAGACCAATTACAATTCGTATATCAAAATGGCATAATTTACGAATATAAAGATTTGGATCCATTTATCCAACCATACATTAAACCACTATTAGATATGGGATGGAAAATTGTCTCATACTATAAAAAGAGAGAAATGCCAGCGTTTAATTATTTAGTCTATGACTGCATGCTTTTAGCTCCAAACGCTAAAATAATAAAAGTGAATAGTTTTCATATATTTGTTTTTGACTATAATATCCAAGAAGATAAAAACGCATTGAGGTTTTTTATAAATGGAATTAAAAAAATTACAAAAGAGATCGTGTTAACTAATACAGATTTAAAAGATGTGGAGCTTTTAGAGGATGAAATAATAGTCTTTGGAAATAGATACCCATCAATTAAAATTAATATCAATCCTCAAGATCTTAAGCTATTAGGTGATTATTTTTTAGGTCTTTTAGAAGAAGTTAAAGAAAATTCGGAAAATGA
Source organism: Candidatus Hermodarchaeota archaeon (assembly GCA_048885945.1). Classification (GTDB taxonomy): domain Archaea; phylum Asgardarchaeota; class Lokiarchaeia; order Sigyniarchaeales; family SOKP01; genus LW40-45. The sequence goes on from JBHLLE010000111.1 coordinate 3,515, forward strand.
ATCCGAAGAATTTAATGATGTGTTTAAATCTGTAATATTACCTTTAAAAAACAAAATTTTCTTTTTATGGGCAGAATCTATCGAATTTTTAGAAGAAATGGCTGCATCGATTTTTGATATCGAAAACATACAGGTTTAAGAGGAGATTTTTAGTATTACTTGATGAATTTAAAGAGAAATTATTTAATAATAGGCTTTGTTTTTAAATATTAAATATATGAAATATGCTATCTTAGTTTGTGATGGTGCTTCGGATTGGCCAATTGAAATGTTAGGCAATAAGACAATCTTTGAAGCAACAGATACTCCTTTTATGGATTGGATCGCAAATCATGGTCAAATGGGATTTTTAAGAACAATTCCTAAAGGAATGCATCCGGGTAGTGAAGTAGCTAATATGAGTATTATGGGTTATCAACCTGAAAAAGACCTCACTGGACGAGGACCGCTGGAAGCTTTAAGTGCGAATGTTCCTTTAAGTAAGACAGACTTGGCATTTAGGTGTAATCTTATAACAATAGAAAAAGGGGTAATAAAAGATTACTCTGCTGGACATATTACAACTGAAGAATCAAGGAAATTAATTCAACATTTACAAACACAATTAAAGGATAATGGAGTAGATTTCTTTCCAGGCATACAGTATAGACATATTTTACGGCTTGATGGCAACGAATTCTCTGAGGATCTCGTTCTAACCCCTCCTCACGATCAACTTGATAAATTCTATAAAGATTTTTTAGCTAAACCAAAATCTTCAAGCAATGAAAAAGCAAACACGACGGCAATTTTTATAAATAATTTAATTGAAAGAAGTCATGCTCCACTTATAGAACATAACGTTAATAAAATACGCGCTAAAAAGGGAAAAAAAATGGCTACCCACATTTGGCCTTGGGGAGGCGGGAAAAAGCCTAACATTGAACCATTTCATAAAAAATATGGTTTTTATGGATCTGTAATTTCTGCTGTAGATCTTATTTTTGGTCTTGGTATTGCTGCGGGATTAGAACCCATTCGTGTGGAGGGTGCTACAGGGTTACCCGATACTAATTACGAGGGAAAAGTCGCAGCAGCTTTAAATGAGTTAAAAGAAAAGGATTTTGTTTACTTACATGTAGAAGCCACTGACGAGATGGCCCATACTGGTGATCCATACAAGAAAATTGATGCTTTAGAAAAATTTGATCAATTTATTGTGAAGCCATTTATCAATGCGGAAGATGAGTTCGATAACCAACTTGTAATCGGTTTATTGCCTGATCATCCAACTCCTTGTAAAATTCGAACGCATTCGGATGATCCGGTACCTTTTGCTATTTATAATCCTTTAAAAACATTAGCTACTAAATCTACGCGTAAATTTACTGAAAAGAGTGGAGAAAAAGGAGAATTTGGTTTAATTGAAAATGGGGAAGAATTTATGCGCCTTTTCCTATCATTATAGATAGTTCCATTATAGTATCTTAGAAAACATAATTCAATGAGACTCTTCTAAATAATTATCTAAAATCTTTTTAAAATCGTTATAATTATCAACTATAGGAAATTCCGGAAATTGATCTTCAACTTTTTTTGGTGGCTTAAATAAAATACCATAATCTGCTTCTTTTAACATCTTAATATCATTATAAGAATCACCTACCGCAATAACCTTATAGTTCATATTTTTGAAAAATCGAACTGCTTTTTTCTTCATATTATGTGTAGTCAATTTATAATTCGTTATAAAGCCATTTTCATCTAATTCGAGTTGATGATGAAAACATAAAGGATACCCTAATTTCTTTAATATGGGTTTAAGAAATTCTTTATAATTATCCGTAATTATCGCTACTTGTGCTACGGAACGAATCCAATCCATAAATTCTTGAGCACCTGGTAATAATTCCATCTCTGCTATTATATTTTGAATATCCTTTATTTTTATACCATTTTCCTTTAGAATTTTTAATCTTTTCTTCATCAGTTTATCGTAATCGGGTTCGTCTCTGGTTGTTATTTTAAGCTCATCAATTCCTTTCGCTTCAGCTATACAAATCCATATTTCTGGGGTAAATACACCTTCAAGATCAAAGCAGACTATAAACATGATTAATGATTTGAATTTATAATCATATCTTAATCTTATGAAATTTGGGAGAAATAAAAACTACTAAATAGTACTACGGACTATTATATAGATTTAAAATTAAAATCAGAATTATGGGCTATTAATTTTAGGATTTTTATCTTTATCCCAATTAACAGCAAAAAGAAAGTCTCTACTCGCTTGATTTGTATATATTAACGGAAAATTACTTAATTCTTCAAATTTTTTCGCGATTTTTTCTAAATATTTATATTCTGGAAAGAAGTCTTGTAAGGCCTTATCAGATTTCAAGCGATCTTTTATTAATAAAGCTTTAGCTTGTAACGTAAAACCTTTAATCTCAAAAAAGTTTGGATTAGCTTTTTTTATAATTTTTACATATTCTTCAATATATCGATCGTTAATATTGAGATCTTTTATAGCGGTTAATCTTACAAGTGTTCTACATGGTAAAGATTCTATTAAATCCATAGAATCCATAATTTTGTTCCATCCATTTTTAATCATTGGACGACATACTTTTTTATAAATCTGTTCATTAGGTGCTGGAAGAGTAATATATAGTTGAGAAGGATAAACACTAAGATTTTTAATTTTTTCTGGTAACGTACCATTTGTTACAATGAAAGTCGTCATGTTTCGTTTTTTAAATTCCTTTAAATAATCAGACATTAGAGGATATAGCATTACTTCGCCATCCAAGGAAATTGCTGCATGATTGGGATATATTGCTTCACCATGAGCCCGCATTATTTCATCCGGAGTCGTTAACTCTCTATTGATAAGGTTTTCAGTTTCTTCCCTTGAATCAATACAACATTTAATATCACTGTCAAGTTTAAAGTTTTTTAACGTGTCATCGGTGGGTATAATAAAACTCTGGTTTTTTAACAAGGTTATTGCCCTTTCAACCTTATTTTTACTTACATGAATATTATTTGAAATTGTATTGATATTAAATTTTCCTTCATTCTTCAGCATGAAATAAATTAAGTCATTCATTATTTCATAATTATCTAAGTATCTCCTCAGTGGTAAATGATTTTTTATAATATCTTGTTGATGTCGAATCATTTCTTCCACTAAAATGGTAGGTTCATCAGGATCCACTAAGAATTCACTTCCGAGAGAGCCCATTTCTATATCTCGCCAGCAAAATACACATTGATGGTTACAAAAAGGTAACGAAGGTGTGTTTTGTAAACATCGGTGGCTCTGGATGCCGAAAACTCCTTTATAGCAATTTCGATTATCCCTTCCCGTCATTAAACGTTGTTCTAACCAGTGGCATGGTTTAATTGAAGTATGCTTATTCTTTCCGATTATTCTATATGTCGTTTTTGTATACTGTTCAACAAAATAATTCGTAATTTTGTTATCCACAATGTATTGTTTGTTCATTATGTAAACCATTTTTTAATATAATTTTCCTCAGTTGTCAATACTTCTACATAATATTAATTTCAGTAATGTAAATTAATATAATGATTAAGATTTATAAGTTTCTACTTAATTACTGCTTAACTTATAAATTATAACTAAACTTACTTGAAACTTGATGTAGAATAACAGATTTATTAGAGAGATACAATCCCTTCGTAACAAGTATAACTGACTATTTTAGAAAAATTAATTTAATCAAAAAAGATTACATTTATTGAAATAAGATGATGGATAGAATCAAGAGTGAACTGTTGAATTTGGGATTAAAATTTATTAGCGTAGACGAAAAGATCATCAGACTTTTTTTAGAAACAACACCATCTAACATAAATGAAATCGTAATTCTACCCGCAGTTAAGATGGTAATGAAAAAAATTGTAAATAAATTGCAAAATAAGAGGGTGTATGGTAGAGTATATAACGGTCAGCTAAATGGTATTAAAGTAAGTGTTATTCGGTCCATGGTTGGTTGTCCGAATTGCGCAATTGCGTTGGAGTGTTTAAAGCGTTGTAAAACTAAGATCGTTATTAGAGTTGATTTTTGTGGAGGAATTGAAAATGCTTCTAGTAATATCCAAATTGGTGATATAATAATACCTAAGACTGCTTATTGTGGAGATGGAACAACACCTAATTATTTAATGAAATATGCAGAGCTTTTAAATAATTTAGAGTCTGTTACAAATCCAATTTCTAAATTTCAGAAAGTAGTTACTGGAAATGAAACAGTTTTTATTTCTAAACCTTATGAAGAACTAAAAAAACTAATAATAAATCAAGCTTCTTTATTAGTTGCTAATCAAGTTAAAGAAGTTGATTTATGGACCACTGATACTTTATTTTGTGAGACATATGATTTTATAAATTCAATAAGATCCATTGACATTCAAGCCATTGATATGGAATCCTCAATTTTATTTATATTAGGAAAACTTTATAACCTAAAAACCTCTTCATTACTATCTGTGTCTGATTTACCCGGTAATCAGCAGTATGATTTTCTTAAATCAAATAACTTCCATCCTGATATAGAAAAAGGTATAAATAATGCTATAAATATTTTAATTAAAGCTTTACCTTCAATAAATCAGAACTTACTATAAAATGTGATAAAAAGATAATAGGAGGACATAAAGTTTGAGTCAGAGATATGTAAAATTTTCATTAGAACCAAAACAAGAAAAAGCTTTAAAAAAATTAAATAAAATTGTGGGTAAAGAAATCCCCTGTTTAGATGAAAAAGGAATACCCGCATTTGGATTTAAAGTTGAAGATAATGCTATTATTAGTTTATGGTTATATCGTTGCGATCTAAAAGAATTCCCAAATCCTATATTAAAATTTGATTCACTACAAGAACTATATTTACCCTATAATTTTTTAACGAACATCCCAGAATCAATTGATACCCTTCAAGCTCTTAAAAATATAAATTTGAAATGGAATCTTTTGGAAACTCTACAAGAGAATATAGGAAACCTCAATTCTTTAGAAAAATTAAAACTAGACTCAAATAAATTATCTCATCTTCCTAAAAGTGTTAAAAATTTAAGTTCACTTAA
>JBHLLE010000112.1:0-8593 GCA_048885945.1 Candidatus Hermodarchaeota archaeon
AGTTATATAGTTGTAATCGCAACTATTACTTAAATAGACACCATAATTGTTATTATAAATTATATTATTTTGCGTGATGTTATTATTATCACAACCATTATTTAAACGAATTCCATTATTGTTATTAAATATCTCGTTTAGAGTAATGTTATTGTTATCGCAGTCATTACTTAGATATAAACCATTTTGGTTGTTGTCAATTAAATTATTTACTATAATGAGATTATTATCACATTCATCATTTAAACCTATTCCATTACTATTATCGTACAAATCATTACTGGTAATATTATTGTAATCACATTCATTATTTAAAGAAATTCCATAGTTAGCGTTGTAATTTGCTGTGTTTTTCGTGATGTTATTATTATCACAGTTATTATTTAATCTTATTCCATGATTTTGATAATTTGTACCAACATTACTAGCAATATTTTCGGTGATGTTGTTGAAATTACAAAAATTGTTTAAATATATACCACAACCAGTCCATTTTTCGCCGTTATTGTTTATAGTGTTGTTAAATATGAGATTGTAATCACAGCTAATCCATAAATATATGCCAAACTCGTACACACTAAGATTCGCGGTGTTATTCGTTATAGTAGTATTATCACTACTATACAAAAATATTCCTATATGACGTTGGTTGCTTGCGTTATTTCCTGTAATAGTACCATCATCACTATGGAATAATGATACACCCCATGATCCAAACGAAACATCTAAATTTGAAACCAGAGAATAACTACAATTGATTAGAAGTACTTGACCTGCAGAACCTTTGTGTGTAAAATTATAAGATCCTAAACCTATTTCGTGTGTGTAATAATATACTGGCTTTTCATTCACTAAATTAGATATATTAATATAATTTGATATCATTTGAGAAATTGTTCCCGGTTCGAGACCAATTCCACAATTCCTCATTAGATTTTTAGTTAAATTGTTATTATCACTGGTATGATGTAAATAAATCCCAAAATCATCATTGTCGTATAAGATATTTTTAGTGATATTATTATTATCACTTTCATAAAGACAAATTCCACTGTCAATAAAGTTTCCTGAACCAACAAAATCTCCATTGTCATTTGCAGTATTATCGTAAATAAAATTATTATTGCACTCAGTATGTAAATATATTCCATGAATAGCGTTATCACTAGCTGTATTATTGTAAATAGTGACATTATTGCACTCGTTTAATAAATATATTCCATATTCGTAAACACTTGAACTTGCAGTATTATTCCAAATAGGGATATTATCACTCACATACAAATATATACCTAAATGACGGTTATTATTCGCGTTATTTCCTGTAATAGTTCCATTATCGCTATGGAATAATGAAATCCCCCACGAACCATATGACACATTTAAAAATTTTATTAATGGCGTACTGCAATTAATTAAAAGGACTTGACCTGCGTTTGGAAAATTGACAGGTCCTAAGTTTTTTTGGTGAGTATAATAATATACGAGACGTTCATTCACTAAATTTGTGGTATCAATTGAATTGGAGATCATTTCAGTTATTGTACCTGCTTCAAGACCAATTCCGCAGTTTCTCATTAAATTTCTTTGCAGGTTATTATTATCACTTGAATGAAGAATAAATATTCCAAAATCATCGTTATTATATAATATATTATCTGTAATCGTGTTATTATCACTTTCGTCTAAATATATACCACTGTGACCATTAATATTTGCGGTATTTCTGGTTATATTATTAAAATCACTGCTCATCAAAAAAATACCATGAACACCGTTATCATTCACAGCATTTACTGTTATATTGCTATAATAACTTTCTTGAAAAAATATTCCATCTTTATGATTATAATTAGCTTTATTTCCCGATATGATACTATTATTACAATTATTTATTGATATTCCATCATCATTATTGTAATATGCTGCATTTGATAAGATTCTATTATTATCACACTCATTATTTAAATAAATCCCTCTTTCTTGTCCAGATATGCTATTCGCGGTGTTATTGAATATTAAGTTATTATCACAATCATTTTGTAAATAGATCCCATTATTAGAGTTATTTAATGCTGTATTCCCAGTAATATTGACATTATCACAATTAAATAAATATATACCATTACCCAGGTTATAAATTACGGAATTTTCCGTTATATTATTATTATCACAATTTAGTAAATATATGCCATGTTCTCTATTATGAGAGGCATTATTATTTAATATTATATTATATTCACATTCATCATTTAAGTAAATCCCATTTTGTTGTAGTCTATTACCAAGAATACCATTTAATATATTTCCGTAAATACTATTATATTTACACTCATCATATAGGTATATCCCATAAAAATCGTTATTTATTGCTGTAATATTTTCGATGATGTTATGATCGCAATTATAATTTAGATATATCCCATGATCTTGATAACTATAACCATCATTATTTTCCGCAGTATTGTATATTATTGTATTATAATCGCAATCATTGTACAAATAAATTCCGTATTCTCTATTGTTGTTAATCTCATTATTTATAATATCATTAAAATTGGAGTTATATTCTAAGAAAATACCTCTATCTTGATTATGGGATGTTAAATAATTACTAGCATCATTTTCTGTAATATTATTCCAACTACTATTAAACAGAAATAGGGCAGAGAAGCCATTATCACAAGCTATATTTTCTGTAATGTTGGTATAAGTACTATTGTATAAATGAATACCAGCATAAGAGTTATAATTAACGGTATTATTTGATATGACAATCTTGCTACAATTATCTATTTTTATTCCCGTAGTGAGATTATTTGAGCAATCATTATTTATAATTTTACCATTAATGACGTAATCTAGTTTAATTCCTGCATCTTCTGGATTACTTCCTGAATTAGAAACCATTAACTTCTCGAGTTTAAAATATATGCTGGAATTTCCAATTAAAATACCAGAACCGGAACTCCCAGCTTCTATTTCTAAAAATGAGTCTCCTGATATTATATAGGGATCATTCGATGTTCCTGAACCACTACACCACCATCGTTTATTCGTTTGTGACCATGTATATCCACTAATCCCCGTATCATCTATGTGAATCTTACTTCCATTAAAAATTGGATTCAAATAAATTGGAAGGGAATCATTAGTATTAGCATCTCCAAAAATATAATAATATGGTGTATCGCAAATACCATTTTTGTCTATATCTGTTGCTCCACCAATAGATTCCGTGTAATTATCCCAAAAGTTACCGATTTCAGTGTTATTCCAAAAATTATTCTTAAAATTATTATTATCTTGAGCATGAAGTTGATTTCTAATAAAAGAATTATTATAAATATAATTATAATTAATTGTGTTATCGTCAAGATATAAACCAATTGTATTATTTTCTATTATATTTACTGAAAAATTATTGAAATCGCAATTATTCTCTAAAATTATACCATAATCTCTACTATCTGTAATGTTATTTTCTTTTATCATATTGTTATAGCATTTATTGTTTAACCTTATACCGCTGGAAGTGCTGTTATTTATCTGATTTCTTATTATGGTATTATTGCTGCAATTACTGTTTAAATAGATGCCATAATTCATGTTATTCATTATTGTATTATCTATAAAGGTTCCGTTGGATGTCTCGTATAAATAAATTCCTGCATCGTTTGCTGTGTTGCCCGAATTGATGAATGTACAATTCCTAATGATAAAGATTTTCGTAGAATTAGCAATGGTTAAACAACTATGAGAACTATTAGCGTTAAAAATTGTGTTGTTGATGATGTATACACTTCCTATTTTTTCACACCAAGGTTGATCTTTAGCCTCTTCCCATGTGTAATTACCAGATGCCCCAGAATCATCAATATGTAAATATTTAAAAGACCAAAATCCAGATATTTTAAGATTATTTTCTATAATATCAATTTCATTTTTATTATTAATATCAGCTTCATTAAAGTTTTCGTTCTTATAATTCCCAAATTGGATTATTAATAATATAAAAAATAGAACTGATAAAAATAAAATTTTATTTTGCTTATTCATAAACTAAAACTAAGATAAATATCCTTCTCTTTTAACTCTTTATAACTTTTCTTATATTTAATATTTTATTTTTTCTAAAATACTAAATTAGATTTATTTTTAATCTTCTCATCTATTTCCTATGAAAAAAAAGAAATTTTAACCAGAATGAATAAAGTGCATTATTCAAGTATTAAAAGGATTTATTTACTGATGAAAAATTAATTCTTTTTTTATAATAATTTAAAAAAAAAAGTGATTTTTTATTAGAGCAAAAAAAAATTGAAAGAGTAAGTTTAAAAAATTTAAAAAAAATCAATTATAAATTAAATTCGCGCTTTTTCTCGCTTTTCAGCGTGCATAGCTTCAATTTTTTGTTTTATTTCTTCGTATTTTTCTTTAGTAATAGGAAAGAAATACATGGATAAAATCCCAATTCCCATTCCAATCGCGGGAAATAGAAACATTAACAATCTTAATCCTAATATTACGTCTGAACCGGGTCGTGGATTATACTCTCCCCAACCAGTGCCGATAAAAACTAGACTTATAGTTACAAAGATAGCGATAGTAGTTAACCGAATAATCAATGCGTTAATTCCATAATAGCCCGCTTCTCTTCTAACTCCATTGACAGACTCGTCGTAATCCACTATAGAAGCCATTGATAGGTCTCTGCCAAATAAAACGCCTGCCAATGCAATTCCAGCTAAAGTAAATGTTATTAGACCGCCTATAAAATCAGAGATAAACATAAACGGTAATAAAGCAATAATTAGAGTAAAAAATGAAAGCATTAATCCTTTTCTAACTCCAATTTTAACATAAATCACTTGCCATAAGATCATACTTGCAGCCGCTACTATGAATGTAATCGCCAATAAAAGTGAAATTAGAAAGGAATCCTTTATATTTAACACAAAACTACCATATAATGGAGCCATTGCAGGAATAATACCGAAAACATACCATATTGCGAAGTTTGCTATAACATATTGCCTGAAAGCTTTATTACTGAGAGACATTTTTAACGCTTTGAAAAAAGGTGGGGCGTTTTCAGGATCTTTTGAATACTCCACTCGTTCTTTTAATCCAAATTTTATAAAGATAGCTGCAAATATTATTGTAATTATAGCCATTACTATTGCTGCGGTAGTATAATTACTAAAATACGCAGGATTGTCATATTGAGGTATAAAGAAACTAGGTAGTAAAGTTGCAAAAATTAAACCAATAATATTAAAAATTTGAACGAATTTGTTAGCTTTTGCTCTGTCTTCAATATCTGTGAATATTTCTGGAAAAAGTGAGGTTTGATTTAATGAATACATTGTATAAAAAAAATCAAATAAAAAGAGCATTACCATAAAATAAGCAAATATGACTAAATCTGAGCTATTGATGGGGGGTGTCCATAAAAGAATTAAAACGATGCATAATGGAGCAAGTGCTCCCACAATATAAGGTTTTCGGCGTCCCCATTTGGAACTTGTTCTGTCAGATACTACACCAAGCAATGGATCGTTAATTGCATTCCAGAACGACCAGATTATAAATCCTATCGTTATTAAACTAACTGGCAAACCTACAACTGCGAAATAAAAAGTAAATATCAAAAACGAAAACATTTGATAAACATTTACATCTGCAACTGATGCGAAGCTATAAAATACTGCCTTTTTTGTTGAATAACCATCTTCTATGATTATATTTTTTTCATTCATGAATATCACAAATAATTTAAGTTCTATTTATTATAATCTTCCATTCAAGATATATAAATAAATTCGTAAAAATCTTGAATTTACTTCAAAAATATTATAATTTTAGAGAATAACACTTATTAGATCTTAATTTTTCATTAAAAAAGTTATCATAAACCTAATAAAATAATTATAAACCACATAAGACCAAAGCTAATCATTGAGGTCAGACTTACAATCATTGAAGTTAATTCTTCATCGTATCCAAATTCAGAGGAAAACGCAATGGCGGACATTCCAATTGGTAAGATAAATGCTACTAAAATTACAGCATTAAAAAATTTATCGTAAGGTAAAGTAAAGAATAAGCATAATCCCACAATTAAGCCGAAAGTATAGCGAATAATTAACACTTCTAAAATTGTTTTCCAATAAATTCTATTAATTTTGAAATTCAGATATATTCCTAATAACAGTAGTGTTAAGGCCATGTTAGCTCTTGATAAAATCTCTAACAAATCTATAACGAAAATAGGTAAAATTACATTCGAAATTTTTAAAACGAGTGCAAAAATCCAAGCCATTAAGGGAACTGAAGTTATCAATTTAAGAAAGATTGGTTTAAGTTCCAATTTTCTTTCTTTTAAATTATATTTTGGAGAAAATATCAAGCCTAGACTATAGCTCAAACCAAATATTATAAATGAATTCCCTATATCAAACATAATTACGTAAATAAGCCCTTCAACTCCCCAAATCATTTCAATCATGGGATAAGCGAACAATCCAATATTGCATCCTATTACGGTCATCAATATCACGCCTTTAAGTTCAATTGGTTTTTTTTTAAAAATTAAATAAGCAATAAAAGCCACTGAAACGCTATAGCATACACAAATAAAAGGTAATATAATTAGAGAGGGTCTAATTTCAATATTGTTAATTACATTAAAGATCAGGGCGGGTAAAGTTACGTTTAATATTATCTTAGCTATTATTTTACCATTTTCTTCAGTTACGATTTTCAATCGCTTTATTATGTAACCTATCACGATAATCGCAAGAGAAAGCAAAAAAACGTAATTAGCATCAACCATGATTCTGTATTAGTTGTAAACTTATTTCGATTAAATTAGAGTTTAATTGATGATTAATTAGATTTTAATTGTATTAAATGTTTAACATATCATCAAATAATTACCATTAATTAGGTTTCTTTTTTATTAAAATTTGTAAGGATATTATTGGAAAAATGATATTTGGGGTGATCTATTATAGTAAAAGTTACTAAAAGGTTTGATTTTCCTTTTCTTGATTATTCTTTACCTCTTGAAGATCGCGTAAGCGATTTAATATCTCAAATGACTATTGACGAAAAAATTGCCCAACTATTGAATATGACCCCAGAAATTGAAAGGCTAAATATTCCAAAATATGATTGGCGGAACGAATGTTTACAAGGGGTAGCATTTAGAGGCAAAGCGACTATTTTTCCCCAAGCCATTGCCATGGCAGCAACCTGGAATTCAAAACTTATATATAAAGTAGCGTCAGCTATATCTGATGAATCTAGAGCAAAACATCACGAATTTGCACGAAAAAATGAAAGAGGAAGGTGGCAAGGGTTAACATTTTCTTGTCCAAGCATAAACATTTTTAGAGATCCTCGATGGGGAAGAGGACAAGAAACATTTGGAGAAGACCCATATTTAACCTCTAGAATTGCTATAGCATTTGTTAAAGGTTTGCAAGGAGACCATCCAAAATATTTAAAAACTTGTTCAGAAATAAAACATTTTGCTGTACATAGTGGTCCTGAAAAACTGCGCCACGAAATCAATATGGTTGTCAGCAAAAAAGATCTATATGAAACATATTTACCTGCTTTCCGTGATTGTATAAAGGAAGCTCGTCCCGAAGGAGCAATGAGTTCGTATAATCGATTAAATGGAGTGCCCTGTTGTGCAAATAAATCTTTAATTCAAGAGATCTTAAAAAATGAATTTAGTTTCAATGGATACTTCATAGGAGATGGAGGAGCGGTCACAGATGTGTATAAAAATCATAAATTTATGGATTCTTTAGAAGAAGCAGTCGCTATAGCGATTAATTCTGGATGTGACATCGTTAATCCTATGAATTTGACTACAACCGCTAAAATTAAAAAGTATAGGAGAGCAATTAAAAATGCCCTGAATTCGGGTTTAACCTCTGAAGAAGTAATTAATAATATTCTTACAAGAGTTTTTACTGCAAGATTTAAATTAGGAATGTTTGATCCTTCAGAGTTAGTTCCATATGCAAATATACCATACAGCATTGTAAATTGTCAAAAACATCAGGATTTGGCGTTACAAGCTGCAAGAGAATCAATAGTTATGCTAAAGAATCAAAACAATCTATTGCCTTTAGAAAAAAATCTTAAATCTATTGCTATAATTGGTCCTAATGCTGACAATCCTAAAGCTTTCTATTATTATCATTATTACCCCGGTTCGTATCCTATAATAACACCATTACAAGGAATTAAAAATAGTTTATCATCAAAAACAAACATATATTATTCTAAAGGTTGTGATTTACTAGATACATCTGAAGATTATTTTAAAGAGGCAATTGAAATTGCTAAAAAAGCTGAAGTTGTGTTGATGTTTTTGGGAATTACAGGATTACTAGAAGGAGAAGAAGGATACGTATTAGGTCCTGAAAAGGGAGATCGTACAAGCTTAGAACTACCCTTGGTACAACAAAAACTTCTTAAGAGAATTAGCGAAGTAAACCGTAATATTATACTTATATTAACTAGTGGGAGTTGTTTATCTGTCAACTACGCAAAAGAAAATATTCCTGCG
>JBHLLE010000113.1:0-8564 GCA_048885945.1 Candidatus Hermodarchaeota archaeon
TTAGAGAAGAAAGAATAGATATTTTACAAATTTCTAATATCACCTTAAGAACTTCCTATGAGAAATTTAGGAAAAAAATGGAGGAAAAAAGATTTCTTGATTTTAGTGAAATACTTCTCAGAACAGTAAAAATGCTTGAAGAAAACGAAGATATATTAAGACAAATAAGGAATAGATTTAAGTATATAACCGTTGATGAGTATCAAGATATTAATAATATTCAAGAACAATTAATTAATTTGATGGTTGGACCAACTAATAATATTTGTGTCGTTGGAGATGATGATCAATCAATTTATCAATGGAGAGGGGCAAATCTAGAAAACCTTTTACAATTCAGTAATAATTATGCTCCAGTAGAAATGATACCGCTTCAAAGAAATTTTAGAAGCACCAAAAATATAGTAAATTTAGCATCTTCATTTATTTCTAAAAACTCAACTAGGTTACCAAAAAAAATGTTTTCAAATAAGAATGGTGAAGAAGATGATATATTCAATTTACCTTTTTTAAAACAATCGGATGAAATACAATTCATAATAGAACAAATTAAGGGATTACGTGGCACTAAATTTATTGATAAGGAAGTTTTAGAACGAGCTATTGATTGGTACGATTTTGCGCTTTTATTTCGTTCAGTAAAAAGTCATGCAAAACCCTATATTGAAGCTTTCAAAAAATTTAATATACCATTTATAGTTAAAGGGAGTATTGGTCTTTTTGAAAATCCTGAAATCTCCATAATTATTAATATATTTAGATATATTCTATGTGAACCAGGAGATGAGAATTATATAGATATTTCTCAACTGAATAATATTAATGTTTTAAATGAATTATTGTTGCTCATTGAACAGGATCAGCGAAGATCCATAAATCAGACTAAATACTTCAATGATTTTATATCAAAATTACCAGAAATAAAGGATGAAAATACCTCAAAGGAAACTATTAATTTGCAAAAAATTTTCCAAGAAATAATTCAAGTGATCTTGCAAAACAATTATGAATTTAGAGAACAAATTTCTTATAATCTAGGTCAGTTAAGTAATATTCTTAGTGATTATGAAGGTATTAACTATCCAGTAAAACTCCAAGCTGTAGATGACTTTTTTGATTTTATCGAAAATTTTGCTCAACAATCATATGAAGAACCCTCATTAGAAGAGCGATTTGGTAATGAAAATGCAGTACAAATTATGACAATGCATAGAGCAAAAGGATTAGAATTCCCAGTAGTTTTAATTCCCGCAATGGTAAGGATAGCTTTTCCAAAGTCTCGTAAATTGGATTCTAAGATCATAATTGACCAAAATTTATTCAATTCAGTAAACTATGCTACTACTATGGAATCCCAAAGAAGACTCTTATATATGGCTATTACTAGAAGTAAAAAATATTTGTATTTATTATCCTCAAGAAGAATGGATCAATATACAAGAAGCAATCTTTCTTGTGAATTCTTAAATGAACTTGATCCAAATTATTTTAATGTGGATAAAGCACTAGCACCTCCGAAAAGAGAAAGATCTTCAAATTATATACCTTTAACATTATCGTATTTTCCCACTAATTTTAGTGAACTTGGTTATTTTTTTGATTGTCCTCAGGATTATAAATTCCGTTTTATTTTTGGATTTAATCCAGAAATTGTTAATCTTTTAGGGTATGGAAAAAGCATCCATAATATTTTAAATATTTGTCATAAACAATTCCAGAAATCCGGAAAATTAACAGAGTCTGAGAAGAATAAGATTTTTAATGATAATTTTTTCTTACCTTTTGCTCCAAAAAGTACATTTGAGAATGCCCATAATGAAGCTTATAAGTTAATATTAGACTATCTAAGAGATTTTGAGGAGGATTTAATACATTCCATTGAAACAGAAAAGTCCTTTGAAATCATTATTGGCGAAACCTTAGTTTCTGGACAAATGGACTTAATTCGAAAAAAGACAAAAAAGGGTGAGGAAATTGTTATTGTAGATTTTAAAACTGAAAAGGAACCTGATTTTTTACGTAAAAAGAAGCATATTGAACAAGTAGTTCTATATGGTTTAGGATTAAAATCTATATTTGGTAAATATCCCTCAGATGTATATGTACACTATTTAGATAATGGAGAACGTCTGAAAGCGCAATACGATTATAAAAAAATTAAAAAAATGCATACAAAATTAAATGAGACGGTTGAACAAATAAAAAATGGTAATTTTCCTCGAAGTCCTGTAAATCCAACTCGATGCGTTAATTGTGATTTTAAAAAAATATGTCGTCATCCATAATACTTCAATGTCTAATGAGTCATAATTATGATAAAAATCTAATTTCTAATAAGCTAAACAGTATTTAATTCTCTTTGAGTTAAAATTTTTAAGATTTTTGATCCTGTTCTAAGGGGTATTGAAGCGTAAGAATGAGCAAGTGTAACTGGGATTAATGCATCTTTATAAATCTTTGTACCAATATTATCTAAGAGATGTAAAGTACGTGAAAGAGTTGGATGTTTGAAAATTTCGTCTGTAGAGGGTCATTTTATTAATCTGGGTATATTTAAAGTAATAATTTGACTCTTTTTGGTTTTATAGAATAAATATTGTCCATAGTAAGTTTCTTTTCCATGATATTCATTAGGTTGTGCAGCTAAAATGTAATTTTTCATATAATTTTCTGTTGGACACATAACCTCTTGAGGTTTAAGCAATTTTGATATCTTATTTGCATTATCTACGAAATGTCCAGATTTAGAAACTCCAAGTATCAGTGGAAATTCCATTTTCTTATCTTTTAAGGTTTTATAAACCTTATTATTTATAAAATTAAAGATAGCAAGATGTAGCCACGCAGATGGACCCATAATAGCAAGTGGACCATCTATAATAAATGCAAATTTATGAAGGACTTCAGGTCTTTTTTTTAAGAGATAATCTAAATATCCTATCATATATATGTGTTCTAAAACTAACATTAGTCTATTTAGTGGTAGATCATTATGTTGATTCTCATGTACTTCTTCATAAATACGTAAAATATCGGTAGGATACACTGGTAGCTTACATTTAGGACATATACTCCCTCCCTTTGGTACATTAATTTCTTCCTTACATTTATTTTTTACAGAACAACTCTTTAATTTTACTTCATTACCATATAATCTTTTATTTTTTGGATTTTTTATACCTGTATAATTAAGTAGTTCCCAAAATACATCCAATATTTTCTTGTCTTCAATTTCATATTCATTGAATAATTCAAAGATATCATATCTCCACGAGCTTCTTAAGTCAAAACAATTTGGTTCACAAACATTTGCTCCAGGTAAGGCTGTTGCTTGCAAACCTTTATCAATTGTTTCCTTGACTTTTGAAGGATCAACAAATGATTGTTTCTGTTCTTCTAGCATTTTATCTAAAAGAATCAGAACAGTTGCGGTTTGGATATAACCTATACGTGTACTAGGATAGTTTTCATCTATAGCAACTTCTTGATTAGAACCATCAAACGATAATATATAATTTGGTAATTCTTGCCTATCTAATTCTTTATTAAAATTTCGTACTAAACCTTTAGGTAATACATTTATTTTCTTTCTACTTGGTATCTTGAATTCTTTCAACTTTTGTTGTACAAATTCATTCTTAATGATTGGCACATGTCCTGTACTTCTAGCTCTTTCGTAGAAACCATGCTTACTGCTCTTATAAGGAATATTAATCACCTGATTCTTCCTTCATATTTATTATTACTTCTCGAGTGTTTTTGATTAATTCATTACTAAAAAGGTCAATCTGGGTTGGTATAATAAATCTATTACTCCTAGTTTTAATTCTAGCAAAACCAACATCTTCAGATTTGATTGCTTGATCTTGAAAATCCTCAAATTCATAATATTTGGAAAGTTCACGAATTTCTTTACGATTATTTAAATGAGTAACGATCCAATTAGATGTATTTGCCAAAACTTGTGAATCTACACTTGTTACTTCTTGTGTTGCGTATATTAATCCAATTTTAAATTTCGCTGCTTCTTTTGCTAACATTACATATGGATCTTTAGAATGAAGCATTTCAAATTTGGAACGATTAAATAATCTATGAGCTTCCTCAATAAAAATTTGAATCTTATCTAATTCTTGATTTTCACGAAATTTTTTTGAAGAATGTCTTAGAATTCCTCTAATAATCCTTTCAGAACAATTCTGTAAAACACTCTCACTTCCAATTGATAAATCAATAATAACTATTTTCCCATTTAACAAATCATCTAAAACTTTATTAAGATAATCATCTTGGCTACTTGGTGAGTGAAAAGATCTCAAGGGTTTTACAATAGCATACCCCCTTTGCATGCCTTTTTTCATATAAAGTTTAAGGATAGCATTTAATTGTGAATCTATCCAAGGTTTCGTCTCTTCAAATAAAACATCAGATTTATCTTCCACTAACTTTACAATTCTATCCCAATATCTAATTATATTACTTTTAGATAACAGAACTTTTCCATTTGTTTGTGATTGAAATTGATCAGAGTTAGATAATCCATCATTTACTGCTTCTAGGACTTTTTGATTAGTCGCAACATATATTTTAAAGTTATTAGGAATTGGAAAATCAGCTTTTATTAAAATGGCATATAATGCAGCTCTTCTTCGTTCTGCTCTATTATACTGAGAAAAATCAATGTCCATCTTCTCAGGTCCAATAACTTCAGCTTCAATGAATTCCTTCATATATCCAGAGGATGACTCAATTCTAACAAATGAAGTTATTAAATCCCAAACAACTTCAATTAACTTATAATCAAAAAAATTCAACCTCAATGCTTTTTCACCTTTTTTCTCATCAGCATTTAACTTATAAATACTAACATAATCAGTTCCAATCTGTGCTAATGCAGTATTATCTTGTTTATTTGGATTAGCATACTCTCCTGTAGGATCAAATAAAAGTTGACCAATTTTAATATTATTTTCAATTGAATATTTAAATATTGCTGTAGCAATGATCTTCATTGTATTTGATTTTCCCATACGAGTCATTCCAAATAGAGCTGTTTTCATGGAAATAAAATCTTCTATATTGACTTTTACAGGTACATTAATAGGTTTTTTGGGTTCTAATTTATCAGCTCTTCTATCTGTTGAACTATATCTTACTGTTCCGATTTTAATTCTGGGAATCAATTTTTCTTCCAAATTATTTTTTTTCCTGTCTTGCCTCATAATTTCTTCCTCCTCAGTAATCATTGGATAGCTTGCTATTTTAGATAAGCTATTTCCATAGGGTTTATATATTTTATATTTACTTATAGCATAAAAATTGTCTATATCAGAACCAAACTTTAATATCCTTTCTTTTCCCACAATTTTCTCATAGAAAGTACCTAATATTTTAGCTTTTATCCCGGAGAATTGGATTTCATTTTTAGTTAAAATGTCTAATACATCTGAAGGATCTTCTATTGAAGAATTACCTATCGATTCTAACATTTCACGCATGGCTTCACTACGCATATTAATTAGTTCCTCTTCAAAAGGTAATTTAGTAGGACCAATAACTCGCAAAAGCAGGATCTCTTCATCATCTTCATTCTTTGGGATTGAACCAGGGTCCATAGCTGTGGCAAGTAAAAAGCAATGTTGTGGAACACCACCTGCTCGTTGTTTCCAAATATCATTTGTTAAGATTGAACAATCTTGATACCCCATATGAAAGATGCCTCCAACTAGATCAACATTCTCAAGAAGTATTGACAATTTTAATTCTTTAGGTAATACTTTATCAGTTATTAAACTACTTGACATATGAACTTCAGTTACTGTGAAACAGGATTTTTTTAATTGATATATATTAATTGACTTTATAGTTATTTAAATTTTTATTAAAAATAAAAACAGATATTAAGGTAAAATTTTAATACAGTAGCATAGGTCAGAGAAATTTTGGATAAATTATATGATAGCAACTATTTTAATATTTTAAAGAAAATTATTATACGAATCATCTATTCTAAAGAAAAAATAGAACATTAGAATATCGAAAAATGAGTTTTTAGCTATTTCAGTAGAATATCAAAGTGATAATTAAGAAAATTAAGTATTTAGGTTATGATTCTTATGAGAAGATTCACAAAATTTAAATTTTTTAGTTCTAAATATTTCTTTTTATTGTTTTTATTAATTTCAAAATCAAATTATATTAAAATTAAGCATCATGTTTTTTATTAAAAAACTAAGGATATGAATAAATAATTGGTTGTATATAAATTTAAAGGAAAAATTAACAGTATAAAACATTTCCTCAATATATTTCAACCTAACAATTTAAGTCGGTATAACATAGAGAATTTTAATGTTAATGAATGTTCAAATAATGGCTTAATAGATTTCAATGAAAATACTACTTTAGCTTTTTCTAAATGGAAAGGTCCAAAAAGAACAAGAACATATCCATTTAAATATTTATTCGATCTTCTTGGAGCAAAAATAAAAATTGTGACAATTATTCCAATAATAAAAGATGAGGGTGCAGGTTCACAAAATAATGATCGTATTAATGCGATGACATTCTCTTGGATGAATCTTCTAAATATATACATAATTCTTGGTTGGTATGAAAATGCTAAGAAACGAGAAAATAGTAATTCTAAGATTAAAGACCAAAAATTGAATAATAATTTTATTAAGAAGAAACTCAAAGAAGTGATCTTTTATAAAGATTCGGCAAAAAAATGGAATGATGAACATTTTTACAACGATTTTGAATATATATGGAATCAAGCTATTGAGTCATATAAAAAGATTGCTAAGAAAGAAAGAGTATCTTTACATAAATCAGAGGATCATAGAAAAAAACTTGAGAGTTTTAAAGTTGAAAATAAAATTGATTATGAAAAATTCAAAGTTGTAACTAACAGAGAATCTAAAAAGGGAATGTGGCGTGAAATTAAAACTAATCATAAAAGGGAGAGTCTAACTCAGGGAAAAAATGCAAGATTTAAAATTCAAGATTATTTAGGAGGAATCTATTATCTAACATGCGATGAAGTATATGAAGAAGATAATCTTTTCATTATCCAAGAATCTAAAAATAATTCAAAGGGAAAATTTCCTAATTCTCAAGATATTAAAGATGGTATATTTAAATTATTACTATTTCTAAATATTGATAAATTAGAATTGAACGAAAAAGTAATATATTTTGAACCTCGCCTTAAATTGACGGGTGATCTTAAAGGAGAGCTTGAATTGCCTAATGATAAAAAAGAAATTGATTTTTTTATTAATTTAAATAAATTGTCAAGGAACAGTAGTGACATAATTTATAATCTTAATGAAATTTCCGAACAACTTAAAATAAAAATCCATTTCGCATGGGGATGGCAAGAAAAAAAATTAAATTTTATAATATATCGAAAAAAAAAATTAAAAGTTGTAAGTCCGTTAAGATATCCTGGAGGAAAATCCAGAGTTTTAGATCGAATTCTTCCATTAATACCTAAATGCTCAGAATTTCGAGAACCTTTTGTAGGAGGAGGATCAGTTTTTATAGGAGCAAAACAATTGCTCCCAAATGATGTGGTGTTTAAGATTAATGATTTAAATTATGATTTATATTGTTTTTGGAGAACTGTAAAAAATAATCTTGATGAAATGGTTCATGAAATAAATCAGATTAAAAACAAGTTTATTAGTGGTCCTAAATTATTAGAATATTTAAATAAGGATGAGTGGAGAAAAAATGAATTAAAACGTGGAATCCGGTTTTTTATAATAAATCGTGTTAGTTTTTCAGGTCTTTCAGATTCAGGAGGATATTCTGAAGAATCTTTTAATGGACGCTTTACAGACACCTCTATCGAAAGATTAGCAGATTTAAAATTTATAATGAATAATGTTATTGTTACACATGGAGATTATAGCAATTTATTGAGTGATACTGATGATGATGTTTTTTTCTTTTTTGATCCTCCATATTTATCGTCTAAAAATTCAAAATTATATGGAAAAGATGGAAATCTTCATATATCATTTATTCATGAAGAATTCGCAGAAAAAATTAAAAATATAAAAAAAGCTAACTGGTTGATTACTTTAGATGCATCTCCTAAAATACTTGACCTTTTTAGTTTTGCTAAACCCTTTATATACTCATGGAATTTAAAATATGGTATGACAAATTATAAAAAAGGTTCTTTAAAAATAGGTGAGGAATTATTTATTTCAAATTATGACTTATCAGAAAGAATTGATCTGAACTATAAAATGTCATTAGATGATTTCTTATGATAATTAATTAAGTCTTAAGAGCTACTATGAGGTTAATATGAACCTTTATATAAAATTCTTTAATTTTCCTCTACCATGGTAATAATAGGAGAATATATTTTAGACACTCTACAAATTTATTTCCCTTGGGATGATGATTTGTATGGTTATATGAAAGAAAATGGATTTGGTAAAGGAAAAGTAAAAGCTCTCCCTTTGATTTATACCGATAATTGTGAGTCTACTGAAAGAAAAAATAAAACAAGAAGAAAATATATCATTACTCCTGATAAATTT
>JBHLLE010000114.1:0-8527 GCA_048885945.1 Candidatus Hermodarchaeota archaeon
ATGAAAGC
Organism: Candidatus Hermodarchaeota archaeon; assembly: GCA_048885945.1. Lineage (GTDB taxonomy): Archaea > Asgardarchaeota > Lokiarchaeia > Sigyniarchaeales > SOKP01 > LW40-45. The sequence continues at coordinate 9 of JBHLLE010000114.1, forward strand.
TACAATGGACAAAGGACACGTAAAAACATTGCTGAATAGATACGGCACAGCAGAGGATGTTGCAAATGGTTGTGTGTTTTTAGCTTCTCCACTTTCAAATTTTATAACAGGGCATAATTTAACTGTTGATGGTGGAATTGCTGAAGTCGGTGTTCCAGCATATTATTTTAAATCAGATGTCTAATTTTTTTTATTTTTCTTTTTAACATTTAAATAGTAGTTTGACTCCTAGCTTAATCATAAAACAATTTAAAATATAAAATAGTGAATTAAATGTCAGATTTATTTATAGCTGGATTAGAAATTTTTGTAGGAATTGCCATTATAGGTTTTTGGATTTATTTTTTTGCAGTAGAATACAAGGATCCTGAGAACGAACAATGGTATATCATATACGAGAGAACCTTTCCTCTCCCAGATATCGGCTGGGTTACCCCATGCTTGTTCCTAGGAGCGTATGGTCTATTAACAGAACAAAACTTTGGTATCTTTTTTACGATTGCCGCGGGAAGTGGAATGATGTTTTTAGGCTTTATAGACACAGCTTTTTCTATTCAAAATGGGATTTACAAAAAAAAGGATTTTGGTTCAAGATTGAGTGTAATTGTCGTTATTTGTAGCTTAATCTTTGCGGTTATTTTCACGGTATATGGTTGGATAAAATTCAGTGCTTTATAATATAAATCATTCAAAAAGGAGGTTGATAAAATGATAAATTTAATAATTGCTATTTTGCAGATCCTCTTGGGCATTGGTGTTATTGGATTTTGGATTATGTTCTATTTTACCGAATATAAAAATCCGAAAATGTCAGAAGTCGCCTTCAAACATGAAAAATCATTTCCCCTGCCTGACTTAGGTTGGGTTATGCCATGCTTATTTATTGCAGCAATCGGAATTTTAATGGAACAAAAATTTGGATTCTTTTTTTCCGCTTTGGCAGGTAGTGGTATGATATTTTTAGGTCTTATTGATTTAGCATTTGACATCCAAAATGGTGTGTTTAAACAAAAAAATATCGATGCTTATATGGGAATGGTCATAGTTGCATTAATGTTGATCCTTGGCCCAGTTTTCATAATTTATGCGTGGCTAAATCTAGAAATATGAAAAAAGGTGGATTAAAAAAATGAAAAATAAACTAATCGAAGAGCAACCCTTTAAGGGAAAGTTGGCAATTATTCCAGGGGGTTCTAAGGGTATGGGAAAGGCTGTTGCCAAAGATTTTATTCAATTAGGAGGGAGTGTTTGTATCATTGCGAGAGGTATAGACGCGTTGAAAGAAACTCAAGACGAGTGTAATAAATTAAAATCAGAAGAATCTCAATTTGTTGAGATTATCTCTTGTGATACTACTGATAAGGCTAAATTAGAACCACATTTAACTGAATTTATTAATAAACGCGGAGTTCCCCAATATTTATTTAATTTTGTTGGATATGCGTTTGTCCAGTATTTAGAAAAATTGACTCTTGAAGATTTCAAGAAGAATATGAATGTTAATTATTATGGACAATTAGTTCCTACACTTATTCTTTTACCTTACTTTATGAAAGAAAAAAGTGGTTATATTACATTCACCTCTTCAGCTATGGGATTTATGGCAATTATGGGATATTCTACTTACTGTCCATCTAAATTTGCAGTAGCAGGTTTAGCAGAAGTTCTGAGAAATGAACTCGTTCCTTATTCTATTGATGTATCGATTCTCTATCCAGTGGACACTGATACTCCTGGTCTTGAAGAAGAGAACAAACTTAAACCAGAGGAATGTAAAATAATATCAGAAGGCGGAGGACTTTTAACTTCAGAGGAGGTAGCTGAAACATTTATTGATGCTGTTCTAAAGAAAAAATTCGAGATTCTTCCGGGTAAAGCAAAAATGTATAGAAAATTGATGCGGCTCTTTCCTGGCACGGTTCGAAGTAGTGTTGACAAGGAATATAGAAAAGCCTTGAAAAAAACGGGGAGAAAAATATAGAAATATTCATTTACATTTTTTTTTCTAAAATATTATGCTTTTTATTCTTTTTTTATAATTTTTACTTCTCTTTCTATTAGATACGATCAGAAAAATGGGGGAAATATTTAAATAGAAAAAAGTTGAAATATGAACAATGTTAACTTAACATTGTTTAGAATATAAATCTCCAATTATGCCAAAACCATCTAGAAGTACTCAAGAAATACGAAAAGTAAAAGAAAAGATTTTAGATTGTGCTCTAGACATTATCAATCAGGAAGGGACTGATAAGCTCTCTATGAGAAAACTTGCTTCCAGAATGGATATGTCAGCAGCAAACCTTTATAATTATTATAAAAGCAAAGAAAATATCCTTGCCGCATTAGATACAAATGGATTTAAAATCTTATTTCGAAAAATTAAAAGTGCGATTAATTCGATGGAAAGTCCAATTGATAAAATTAAAGCACTAATCAGAGAATATATAAATTTTGGAACAGATCCATTGCGTGTTGAATTATACAATATCATGCTCAATAGAGCAAGAGTTCCAGATTATAAAGGGATAAAGGGATTAGAAGATTTTGTGGAATACCAAACGAGAAAAGCATTTAAATTTCTAGATTTAAGTCATAAATTCATTTCTGACTATATCAACATTAATCCAAAATTACGCGGTAGGGATTCAAAGATTCTCACATTAAGAATCTGGATTGAACTTCATGGTATTGTAGCGTTTTATAATAATCGATTATTAAATGAGCTACAATATAGTGATGCATTCAAAATATTTTCCGAAGTTCCTAAAAAAACTGTTAGTCAATTGACTGATGATCTAATCGACTCGATTGTAAATGGAGATTTATAGTTTTTCGTAAAAAGATACCAATATAAAATAATGGAAAAAATTAATAAGAAGTGGTGAAAAAATGGTTAAAGTTAATGGAGCGCAATTAATTGTTCGCGCTTTAAGCAATCAAGGAGTTGAAGTTATTTGGACTTTATGCGGAGACAATGATATGATTTATAATTATTGCCACGATAAAGAGTGCGCAGAAATAGGAATTGATCTGGTTGATTTTCGTCACGAACAAGCTACTGGACATGCAGCCATAGCATATTACCTCGCAACAGGTAAAGTTGGAGTATGTTCAGTTCAATCAGGTCCAGGAATTACTGACCTATTTCCTTCAATACCAATTGCCTGGGATGCAAGCGTTCCCTTAGTCGCTTTATGTACAGCCACACCATTGATGGAAGTTGAAAAATTAGCAGCAAATGAAATTGATGTAGTTCCAGCCTTTCGTCCTGTCACAAAATGGGCGGGTTATTGTTACGAGACAGAAAGATTGCCTGAATACATTAATATGGCATTTAGAATCGCATCTACGGGTCGTCCAGGACCAGTTCTCTTGCTAGTTCCTTTTGATGTAATGGTTAAAGAATGCGACGATGAATTAGATATCGTAAAGCAAGCTTTCAAACCTGTTGAAATGCTTCGAGCGTTTGATGGTCCATATGGAAATGAAAGACAAGTCAAAAAAGCACTTGATTTATTACTGCAAGCTGAGAATCCATTAATATTTGCAGGTACAGGTGCCGGTTTATCTGGAGCTTCAGACGAGCTTCTTAGATTTGCTGAATTGGCTCAAATTCCAGTAGGATTATGGGGTTTTGGTAATGGAACCTTTCCTCCAGATAATCCTTTATATTTTGGTTTAGCAAGTCCGTTAGATGGACCAGGTACTAAGCTACTTCAAAAAGCTGACGTTATTTTAATACTAGGAGCAAGAATAACGGGAATGATGAATTTTGGGTATATGCCCTGTTTTGGAGATAATGCAAAACTCATCCAAGTCGATATTAAAGCAGAGGAGATAGGCAGAAATAGGGCAATAGACATACCAATTGTAGGTGATGTTAAAGGAGTTCTTACCCAATTAAATAAATTTGCTTCAGAAAAATTAAATAATACTACGAGAGCTCCGACAGCTTGGGTTAAAGAAGTTGAAGAACAAAGGGACAAATTTTATGAGCGTGTTGAGAGAGAAGGATCCTCTGATAAAGTACCAATTCAACCTCAACGATTAGTGAAAGATATAAGCGAAGTTATGCCTCGAGATGCATATATTATTCTGGACGGTGGCGATACAACTGTATGGGGGCTTACAGCATTGAAATCTTATTTCCCAATGTCTATCTATTTTTCGGGTAGTCTAGGAATTCAACACCTTGGAGGAGGAGTACCCAGTGCGATTGCTACGAAATATGCTCATCCTGATAAAAAAGTACTTGTGCTAACGGGAGACGGTTCATTTTTATTCAACGGAAAAGAGCTAGATACCGCAAGACGACACGATTTACCTTTTGTTGTGGTAATTATGAATGATCGCTTATGGGGGATGGTTGCAAGAGGTCAAAAACTAGCTTTTGGTAAAAAAGCATTTGGATTAGCATCTAGTCTTAGCGATGAAACTAGATATGATAAGTATGCGGAAGCTTTTAATTGTTATGGTGAATTAGTTAGCGATCCAAACGAAATCAAGCCTGCAATACAGCGAGCTTTCGATTCTAATTTACCTGCGGTGATAGACGTACGCGTTAATCCAAAAGTTAATACCGTTATGGATTATTTTGCAAAAGAATCGTATAATCCAGCTACTTGGAAGCGCGAGGTAAAAGCTAAAGCTGAAGAAATTGTTTTAGAAGTTAAAAAATAAGGTGAATGTAAATTTTAGGAGCACAATATCAAGGTAAAGGAAAAATTGAATTAATTGACCTTCCGAAACCAATACCTAAAGGAAACGAGGTATTAGTAAAGATTAAATATGCGGGAATTTGCGGATCTGATCTAGAAGCATATAAAACGGGACTTTATCCGGCTCATGTTGTTCTAGGGCACGAAATGGTAGGTACGATAGCAGAATTAGGGTCTGATGTTAAAAAATGGAAGGTAGGAGATAGAGTTACAATATTTCCAGTCATTCCCTGTGGAAAGTGTTTTTACTGCCAACAAAGTCTTGTAAATTTATGTATGTTTGCAGACGAGATTGGAATCGGATCTAACGGTGGATTTGCAGAGTATGTTTTAGTTAAAGATTACAATCTAGTTGCATTGCCAGACTCTATTCCTGACAAACATGGAACTGTTTTCGATCAAATTGGTACTCCACTATTAGCTTTAAGAGAAACTAACTTTATTGCGGGAAATTCGGCAGCGATTTTAGGTATGGGAACTATGGGATTATTTACGCTACAGTGCTTAAAAATTGCGGGAGCACGTACTATAGTAGCAGTGGAAAAAAATCCTAACAGACTCCAAGTTGCAAAACGGTTTAATCCAGATATAATAATGGATAAACTTAAACTCGCAAAACTTAAAAGAGCAAATAAGCGTGGGGTTTCCGGATTAGATTTTGTTTTTGAATGCTCTGGAGTACCCATTTTAGTAAATGCAGCGTTAGATTTAGTTCGTAGAGGAGGGACGATAGTCCAAGTTGGTATATGGGACAGACCAGTTGAAATAAATCTTTTAAAATACGTAATGAATCAAAATAGAATTCAAGGAGTATATGCCTATACTAGGGAAGATTTTGAATTTGCAGTAGATTTAGTGGCTAATAAACTCATTGATCCGGAACCAATTATTACTAAAATTATTCCCTTACAAGATATCGTTGAAGAAGGATTTGAATGCGCTACTAATCCAGAAACAAAAGAATTAAAAATTTTAGTAGAACCTTAGTTCTATTTTGTCTTTTTTATTTTATTTCTAACTATGTATTATTAATTTTATATATGTGTTAATCTTATTATTAAAAGGTGAAAATTAAAATGAATTTAGAAGGAAAGGTGGCCTTAATTACTGGGGCTGGAAGTCCTAATGGAATGGGACAAGCTATAGCTTTGAAATTAGCTGAAGATGGTGCTGATATTGTAGTCAGTGATCTACAAAAAGGTGAACCTGATCCATTTCAAAAAAATTTTGGTTATCAATTTGGAGCACATGTTGGACTCAATGCTGTGATTCCAAAAATTGAAGAATTAGGAAGAAAAGCATTAGCAATTACTGCAGATGTAACAAATACCGAAGATGTAAAGACTTTAATAAAATCTACTAAAAAACAATTTGGAAGGATAGATATCTTAGTAAACGTTGCAGGAGGTGCTTGGGGACCAGCCTTAATTAAGGATTATGATGAAGATGCTTTTATTAAAACTTTTGATGTAAACATGTTTGGAACGTTCAGAATGTGCAAGCACGCTTTACCATACATAATACGTAAAAAAGGTACAATTATTAACATTTCTTCCCTGGCTGCCACTCATACTGGTCAATATTATTCTGCCTATGGAGCATCTAAAGCTGCTATAAAAACTTTTACTGAAAGTATAGCGGTGGAATATAGCTCTAAAGGTGTAAGAGCGTTTTCTATTCTCCCGGGAGTGATCGAGACTGATCTCTGGGATTTTGAAAGAAAAGCAACATCTGGCGTTTTAAACATTTCTATTGAACGTGTAGAAGAATTATACAAGGGAGCAATTCCAATCAATCGTTTTGGAAAACCTATTGATGTGGCTAATCTCATCAGCTTTTTATGTTCTGATAAAGCCTCATTTCTCACGGGACTGGCAATATATGTAACTGGCGGTATGGAACTAGGAAAATCAATTTCCGAATTACAAATATAGAATATTATATCTTAAATCAAAGAAATAAACAACCCTAACAATAAAATTTTTTATAATTGGATTTAAAAAAAGCAATCCTTTAACTCTCTATCAAGAATTTGAGTGATGTTTTAATTATAGTCTCTCAAGTCTTCTTACTTTTTTTTTAAAAAAGTTCTAACAATGCTTTTATAAGAACTTATAAAAATATCATGATTAAATCCTAAATTATTAAGTATAATTAAATATGGAATTAACTCACAAATAAGAATAGTATTTAAAGAATAAAGTTAAATATATAAATTAAAATCAGTATTCAAAAGTCGAAAAAACTTCAAGGGGTTTTATTAACGTTACAAGTTATAAATTTAGCAAGAATTATTCAAGTATTTATTGTTTTTTTTGGTGGAGGTATTTTCTTTTTAGTAATCTCCGTCTTAATCCTAAAAAGACAACGCAACAATCTTAGTTATGCTCTAAGCTGCTTTTTTGTTTTTATTTTTTTTGGAGGACTTTTTAATGCTATTTATGTATTATTGACTACACATGTTGATGAACCTACTGTTTGTTTTCTCCATTTCATGACTTATTTTTTCTTTTGTTTTGCTCAAATATTTTTATTAATTTTCAATTTAATTATTCTCAGGTCAGATCGCATCATTTCAAAGAAAAAGCAATTTTATATCTTAGGAATCTATGCTATTTTATTATGGGGTTTATTGCTAATTCCAGAGGGAATTCATATTAATAAAAGTACCTATTATCGACCTCAATGGAACCTAGCATTTTTTATATACGCTAATTTAGTATGGATTGGGTGTGCCATGATTCCAACTTTATATACTTCACTTAAAATCTATAAAAGCATAGATAATAACGATCTCAAAAGAAAATGGATTTATTATTTAATTGGAACAATTATGATTTACATTGAATTATTTGGAGTGGGTGTATTGATATATATAAACGATCCCATGTTAAGATTAATTTGGAATATTTACGATTTAACTGTTATATTAGGAGCAATTCTAATATTTTATGGAGTAGGGCGCCAATTATAAAAATTACTCTATAAAAATTAAGAATTTATCTTTTTATAATGACTTTTATTGAACCTCTTTCTTAGCAAAAATATATCTGAGATTATGACTATGTTTTCCTATTACTCCGTGATTTTCATGGTCGACCATAATACCAGTTTCTAAAATTTTAAACATATTAAAATGGTTTATAAGATCTGATTCAGAGAAGTAGTGAACGGGTCTACCAGGTTTGGTTTCAAATGTATTTTCTTCTATTTCTTTACCATTACCATAGCTACTTTCTTTATCAGAAAACACTACAATAAAAAGAACTCCATTATTTTTTAATTGTTTATAACACTTATCAATAATTTTAAATCGATTATTCTCGAGAAACAAGTGTAGTGTATTATAACAGTAAATTGCATCGTATAGAACTTCATTAAAAGGCATATTAAGAATATTTCCATGATAAAATCTAGATTTTTCATCGTGCATTTTAGCTATATTAATAGCAATTTCAGATATTTCTATTCCATCAACAGAAAAATTATGATTTGAAAATAATTTGGAATTTCTTCCATATCCAGAACCAGGAATTAGAACTTTTTTAACTTTATATTTTTGAAATAAGGCTAGAGCGTGTAAAGCTGTAGAGCTTGGAGATACTCCCCAAATTTTAGTTTCTTTAATAAAACGATTATTCCAATATACTTCCATAATTAAAAAAAGATAAATTTTATTCTCCTTTTATCACTTTACCCACAAATGTATCAAATTGATTGAAAAGTGCTTTAGCATCTCCTTCTATTTTTCCAAAAATATTGACTGGAGAAGCTGCTATAGGGTTATCGTCCTTACTT
>JBHLLE010000115.1:0-8475 GCA_048885945.1 Candidatus Hermodarchaeota archaeon
GTGGATCTCGCCTTTTGATTCATACTTGTATTTATTTGTTCTTCTTTAGCCATTTCCATTTCTGCTTCTTGTGCTTCCATAGTCCATAGCATTTCAAAAACTGGTAATGCACCTAATATTACATTTCCAATTGCATCACCACCAGATTCTTCGGGAACAGGTGGCATATCTAAATATTTACGAGATTCGTTTATAGTGCATACTGTAGTCATAGCTAAAGCGTTTGATACCATTTTTTGTTTATATTCAGCCTCTTCCATTTTATTAAGAACTTCACGAATTCCCCAGTCAAGTTCAAAATATTCAACGCCATTAAGTAATTTGCGAATGTTAATATCTCTGGAAAAATATTCTCTAACGAATGGCTCTAATTCTGTATGATCTCTATCTAATAATGCAAAATAAGATCTTTCGTTTACTTCACTTCCAGAAATAACACCAGCTACCTCTCCTAATAATATAGGTCTTGGTATCCCAGTACCCATTACCACATTTTCAACGCATATATCGGCTAAGGCTTTAAAATTAATCATAGAGCCTGCTTGACCGATCATTTCAACTTTTTCAATCTTTTCGCTTGGTAATATATGTACTGATCTCCTTGAAAAATCTCCAAGACCATCTTTTAATATATTTAGATCAGTTTCATCGAAAATATCTTTAGTTAAGAATACAGGATGACCAGTTGCCCATCGTAATGCTGCTTCACCAGTTGATTTTAAGATTGATGAAAGAATTACTATTGGGTCGTAAACTGCTGCTAAATCGCTATATCCAGTAAATCTATGTTCTATATTATTAGCACATTTCCGTATTACTCTTGAGGGATGAACATCTACAGTTCTTATTCCTCTCCAATTATCAGGAGTTTTAACTTCTATCCTATATAATGCAGGATCTCCATATTTATCGAATTGTGGAATCTGATAATGTAATGGTGAAAATGCTTCTACTTTTAAAATTTCTGCGTATGGAGAAACTGGGTATTTGTATTTTTCTATACCGCCTTCGTCTTTATAATAACAAAGTAAAATTGCTTCGCCTTGTTCACGCTCGTATGCTGATACTTTCTCCATTTCACGAAACCATCGCCTCGAAATAAGATAATTAGTAAGTAATTGGTTTATTTTTATTGTTCTTTCTTTATCGTTTGGAATCTTTATACCTAATCGATTATTCCATAAATCTTTAGCGTATAAGTGTATAATTCGGTATCCAATAGGGGTTCTTAAGGCAACCCTCTGTAATTTTAGAGGAAGAACCCATTGCATGAAATATTCTTCTTGTTTTAAATGTTCAGGGGCGTTCTTATAATGTGCGAGAGGATTTTCCATATATCCATCGCCCATTTTTCTATATCCGTCAAGCACTCTAAAGGCTTGTTTTTTCTTAAAAGATGCCAAAATTAGACTTATCCTCTATTATACTCTAATAATAGACAGATTTTTTTAAAAAATTAAATTTTTAATTTAGAATATAACTCTCAAGGTCATTATTATACTGACCGTAAAGTTTATATACGATGCTTACTTAATATAACTTGTATAAGAAATATATATTTTTAAAAAATTCAAAAATGATAAAATGCCCGTATTGTAAAAAGGATAGTTACAAATCCGATGTTTGTACTGAATGTGGGGTTGTATTTCAAGATAGACTTCTTGTTAATGAATCTGAGTATATAAAAAAGAAAAAGGGTGAAGATTTAACGAAACCATTATATAATGAATTTTTTTCTCCTTTATCACCTGATTTTGAATATAGACATAAATATCCGAGATGGTCTAAGAATAGTGAATTAAATAGAGCTTTAAAACGACAAAAACTAAAATGGAATAAAAGTAAGGATTATTTCTATAAACGAGATCATACAGAGATTAATCGAATTTGTGCTTATTTACAATTACCGTCAGTAATAAGAAACGAGGCTCTTAACATTCGATTACAAATAGATAAAATAGAAGAAAATTACTTTAAAAGAAGAAATAAATATAAACTAACTGCTTGCGTTAGATTAGCTTGTAAAATTCACGATTATCCAATTGATATTAAGGAGTTAGTTCAATTAATTAATGGATTTCCACCTATTAATAACGAAGATTTAAGAATGAAGGGAAATCCCTACAAACGAACTATGGATAAAGAATATATGGGATTACAAGAAAAATTAAAGATTTTTATAGATCCATTCCCAAAAAATACTTCTTTAATATCCTACGCTTGTAAAAGATTAGGATTGAATCAAGATATAGAAACGGAATGTTATAACGAATATGATAACATAAAAATTCAATTTAAATCCCAATATAGTTTAAAAGGTTATGTTTTAGCTTTAATTTATTTGATTTGTAAAAAAGAAAAGGTAAAAATTCGTTTAACGGATTTAGAAGAAGGATTTGGAGTTTCAAGAACGACAATTTCCTCAAGAATTGACGATATTGAATATATATGGAATTGGATTAAAATAGGTCAATTTAACGATAAAAAATTATGTAGAGGTATGAAAGCTAATGTTTGAATGCCCTGAATGTGGTAATAAATTTAAATACATTGAGAAACTTACAGTAGGAGATATTATAATAGCTACTTGTGCTAAATGTTTTAAAGATGTTCAATTTTTAAAAAAACAATTTGAAGCGTTAGAAGAAGATGGGGAGATACAGCGGAAAGTATAAAGGAAAGCGTGGTAAAGTAGATTTCGTTGAAGATATTATAGGTACTGAACCTCTCGCTGGAACTTACGAAGAACGAGCTAAAGTTGCTAAGATGCTCGAACAAGAGAAACTTTTGATTCAAGATTGTGAGCGTAAATTTATGGAGAAAATCCGTAAAGAGAGAGAGAAGGAACTTCTTAAAAAATTAACCGATAAGGATAAATGGATAGATATTTGCCGTAAAATTGAATGGTTATTACCCTATGTTGCCGAAAAAACCACCTTTGAATATCTAAAACAGCTCCAAGAAAAGGAGCCTGAAATATGCCAAGAAATAATGAAGTATTTATTTCATCCTTCCGATATTAAGAATTTAGACGCTTATATTGAAAGGATAATACAAATAGGTCATGGACCGAAAAATAAAATTAAATTAGAGAGAGTTATTAAAATTGAGAGGAGTATTAAGAAGATTAAGCCGAAAATCCAGATTGAAGAAAATGGCAAAAGAATTGATATTGGAGAGAAAATTACAGGAAGAAAGATCGCTTAATCTTATATATAGTGGAAGATCTATTTTTGATCCAATATATAATACAATAGCTTCTTATTTATATGTTCTTAAAGCTCTAAAATGGTTTGCTGAGAAATTTGGACAAAAATGAAGAAAATAGGAAAAAAGCCTGTTTAGCCGTTTATCTTAATGGATGGAAAGAATGCGAAGAAAATTGGTGTGATGCGAGTTCATGGTGTCCTTTTCATCCAAATTATAACGAAGAGGATAAAAAATGACTAATGAAGAATATAAGGAAGTTTGTAAAGATTATAAATACGCTATGACATTTATTAGAAATTATTTTATGAATGAAATTAGCAATAGAAAAGGTCAAATAGAAGAATTAGAAAAAGAAATTGATGTTATAAAGAGTTTATTTACAAAAATATTACAAGAAAATGAAAAATGAGAATTAACTGGAAGAAAATTTATAAAAAATTCTGGTTATATGCTATGGATGGAGATTGGGATAAATTTAATCTCTATTCCGATCAAATATATTGTTTAATTACTGGAAGAAAAAAATATTGGAGAATTATGAGTAAATATCAAAATATGGATGTTCCTTTTTGTGTAAGATGTTCCCGATTTATGGTTATTAAAGTTGGAAAGATTTGGGTCGCATTAAATCATGTTGGCGATAAAGATCTTATGATAAGATCTGGAATTGCTTATAGATGTCCTGAATGTGCTGCTATATCTATTTATAAATGGGAAGATTGTTTCAAAGTAGAACATAAAAATTTAGAAGAAGTTTGGGATTATTGGTTTATTTATTTAGAAGATCATAAACATTTTAATAAATATAAGGCTAAAAAAGAATTAACGCCCACTCACGACAAATAAGAAAGCAGATTTTTTATTTAACGCTCCAACTGCATTTCCTACAGCATCTAACACATCAAAATGTTTACACGAAGGAAATGTTTTATATTCGTCTTTAAATTCTTTATAATTCCGCATGTATTTATTTACATAAAATCTATTATCTTCAATAATAGCTTCTAATTGACACCAGATTCTTAGAGGCTTCCCTTCAAGATTAGCTCGTCTTGCTGAATCTTCTCTAAGTAATCTTTTCATTTCTTGACGAGATGAAAACCCTTTTATAATAACGAAGGGAATTTTTTTCTTTAATCTTTCTACTTTATTAGTTTGCTGTAGATCGTCTTCAATATATATAGTTCTTATTTGTGGAAATGTTTTACAGGCTTCTGCACACATTTTAACAATATCACTTTCAGTAGCTCCTCTTTTTAAATACAATTCAAGAAAGTAATATTTTTGTTCCCAATAAGCCACTATTGCGAGTGCTGTAAAATCGGCTCTTGAGGTTTTACCAAAACCAAGATCCATGAAACCTACTATATTGAACGATTTATTTCCACCGTAATTTTTTAATCTATTAAAGAATTCAGTATAACCGTTAATATATCGTAAATCATTTTCTTTCCAAAATCGCCCCTTAGCCGCTATAGGATTTAGTTGATATTCTGATTCCCATTTAATACTATCCATTTTAGTCATTTTCTCTATAAAATATTCTATAGAGAATCTATTGTTACCATCATCGCTTATTTCCCAGTCGTCAGAATTTACAACAACCCTATCAAATATTTTCTTACCTTTAACCGTTTTATATTTAATTTCGTAGTTAGATGGAAATTTAATTACAGCAGGTCTTTTATATACTGCGTGCATTTGGCGATCTTCTATATCTTGATAGAGATCTGTTGGTCCTTTTCTTGTTAATAGCCATAATTCCCATGCATGTTCCATACAACCTTCTAACTCTCCATCTCTCCAACCTAACCATTTTTCTTTATTAACTTGACAATTTTGTTCTAATTTAAACGACCAAACATCGTCAAATACTCCACCAGCAAAGTGCATACCTGTTGCCACAGCAGTTTCTGAACTAAAAGCTATTAAAGTTGGATCTGTTTGGTGGAAATGTCTTTTTACCGTAATTCTATGCCATCGCCAAGATTGTTTAACTCCTTCGTGAGTTTTTACATGAGGTAAGAATCCATAATCAGCAATTAATAATTTATTTGTAAGTAAAGTGTCACCGATATGTTTTACTCGAAACCCTGCCTTAAGTTGGGTTTCACTCATTATAAAATAATTATTATCCCTATGTTCGCAAATTTCATGGGTTAAAATCGCATCAGCAGCCATAGTTTTGCCCACACCTCTAAAAGTTTCAATCATAACTAAGTTATGGGCTTCCCAAAGGTCAAATATCTCGTATTGAATATTACACCATTGATGAGGGGAATGTAATAAAAATCTACCTTCTTTACCTGAAAGGTAATATACTGCCCATTCCTTCATTGGTAATGGACTATGGTAATCGGTTGGTTCATCCATTAATTTTTGAAGATCTTCAAGAGAAATCTGATCTAATAATCGTAATCTTTCTCCTCTCGGTAAATCTGGAAGAAAACGAGTTCCTTTTTCGTAATTTTCAAGTAGGTAGTCAATATCTTTAAGGACACCCGCTTCATATAAATTTCGGGCATTTGGCAGCGGTTTTTGTAAAATCTCTTCTACTTGCTTTTCGGACACTTCGTTTAGAAGTTCAAGCGGATTTTGCTGCAACCTTTTCGGCAATCGGGCAATTCCACGCACATGGTCGCCTATTGTGGAGCGGGGAACACCCGTAAGACTTTCTATCGTTCTTATACTTAACCCATTTGCGTAAAGTAGCTTAATTTTCTCCAATAATTTCTCGTTGGTTTTCGGTCGGGGAATCGGACACACTCTCTAAATACTTATAATTTAGTAATAGAGAGATTTTTTTATAAGATTGGACATTAGGCGGCTTGATTGGGGCGATTTTTGCGACTAAGAGAAGAGAGGCTGAAAGTTGATTTTGCCCAAAAAACCCAAAAAATTTCGATTATCTTTTATAACTTTTTTTTAAGGATACCTTTTATTTTATTCTTAGGTATAGAAAATATTTAAGGTATTTTGGGTTACAACTTTCTCAAAAATTACTTTATAGCCATTTAATTTACGATAGAGTGGGTAGGAATGGTGGAGAGGGGGTCGCGTTTTTAAAATTGGACAATATTTTTCATATATAATTTAAAAAAGAGGGGAAGGTTTACTTATTTTTTATGATCCTGTCCGAGAATACCATGTATCGTTTTTATACAGTTGTGCGTCTAAGTACTTAGAAATTAACAGATATTACGCACCCTTTTCTTTTCTAATCAGTATAGAGAGTTATTTTAAAGAAGGGTCGTTTTACTTCTAAAACTTTATTGCTCAGAGTTTTTATTTATACTCCATTTCTTAATAGTAGGGAATAGCAGACATGGATTAAAAGAAAGATTTAAGGTACAAACAACAATAAATAATCCAAGTGTTCTCTATGTGTGAGTTTATAAGAAATATAACCGAATAGGGTCATTTCCTATATAAAACTTTTTCCATGAGTTTTAAAATGATGGTGGCTTTTTAACACTTTCTATGAAGTTTTGAAAGCAAAATCGAATTTTCGCTTATAAATTATAAGTCAAATCGACTTTTCACTTATAAAAAATAAGTCGAAAACTTAGAATGTGAGTAGAAAGCTGGAAAGCATCATGGAATAGCACCGAGAAAATCCCTTCTAATCCTTAAAATCAACGAGCTGTATAGCGGAACATAACGATTCCAGCTTTCCTGCGGGGATATGTACGACAAAACATATCGAGAATCCATAAAGAAAAACCTTCCATAGAGTATTTTCATATAGAAAATTTAATTCGCTTAATAATATAGAGGTGGTTATATATGGAAAATTGTAATTGTGGATTTATATGTAATAGTATTAATGGTTTAAGATACCATGTAGAGCAAGAACATAATGGTATAGCACCTAAATCTATTCAAAAATCTGAATTAGATAAGAGATTTAAAATATCTCAATCTAAAATAGCTAATATCCTAAAACCTAAAACCAATAGAGCTGTACCAAATAACAAAAAATACGATTTATTTGGTAATAAGAAAACTCCGACAATAGCTACTACTAAATCGTCTAAAGAATATGTTAAAAACCTAATAAGTAATTTGAAAAAAGGTAATCATCCCGACAAAAATAAGGTAAGTTCTTATTTAGAAATGGAATTACCTAAAACATATTACTGCTCTGATTGTGGTCATAGACATAGAACTTCAAGCAAAATCGGATTAGAACACTATATACCTATTAGAAAAAAACACATTAATCAAGAGTAAGGAAGTGAGATATAAGATGTTTATATTTACAAGTAAGGAAAATTTGGAAAATAAGGAATTTCTAAAACAATTAAAGGAATTACATCAATTAGATATGAAACTATATCAAACAAGGGAAAAGATATTTGAGAAATATAGTAATTGTCTTAATTTCAGAGATTTTCAATCGTTTTTAAGAACTAATATTAAAGTCAATGGAAGGTGGTTAATATAATGACTGAATGGATTGTAGTAAACGAACATTATGGAAAAGTCTATATTACTAATGAAAAATACACGACTGGTATGTTGATGGAAGAAAAAGAAATACCTAATCTAATAAAAGCATTACAAAATCATAAAATAAGAAAAGAGAGTGAAAAACAATGAATAGAGCAGTTATATTAAAGAGTTTAGCACAGATAAATAGAGCATTGAAATTTCATAAATCGGAATTTAACAAATCAGAAATTAAAATCCTTAAGAAAAATAAGAGATATTTAGAAACTGAACTAAGTGGTAATTCAAAATCCTAAATAGAATTTGTATTATATACATTTAGCTCATAGCAATAACAAATAAAAAGAGATGATGGAAAATGGCTACAGTTAAAGAAATAACTACTCAATTAAAAGAATTTCTCAAAAATGGTAAAAATTTCGAATGTATGGAAATTCCTAACTCTAACGGAATTGTTATACAAAAATTAGCTGGTAAATCTAATCAACAGCCTAAACTATGCGAATGGATACATCAAAACAATGGTAAGGGTACAAGAATCTTTGATTCTGATAAATTTGAATCGTTAAAAGACGATTTTAATAATCCTAACACATTGAAAGTAATGAAAATCATTGAGAAAATTAATCCAAAAGATAATGGAAATTCCAACCATTCTGATATGAAAAAATTAGCAATGGAGTAATTCCAAATAACTCTTTTTTTTTCTTTTTTTATTTTAATGAATTTAATCAATCAAAACTATAATTAAGGAAGTGAATTCTATGATTATTAGTGTTGATGGTAAAGTAATGAAGGATATTGAATTTATCC
>JBHLLE010000116.1:0-8428 GCA_048885945.1 Candidatus Hermodarchaeota archaeon
GACCATTGAATCCTTCCAATATTTAGCAATGTACCTGGAGGATGAACTGTAGGATTAGGATTACTAAAAGACACAGATAATATGTTATCTATGGGTTCTAAGACGGGAAAAGTGTCTTTTATAAGATTTAATTGTTCTAATGTCTCGTTTGCTGGAAAGGTAGAAAATAGCATTTTTTTTGCTTTAACAAAAAGATCGACTTTAGAAGGACCAACTAATCGAGTACCATAAGGTAAAGTATTAGTCTCAGCAATATGGATTTTTCTTTGGGGTATTTCTTCTTTTAATCGTTTTGCTAAGTGAAGAGCTCCCGCATCGCCAGCCCATAACACAATTAATTGACCGTCTTTTAGGTGAGGTATTATACTATCAAAAAAGAGTTCGTGACCTATAGCTGGTATAACTAGATAAATTATATCAACATCATCAACTGCTTCCTTGAAGTCAATCGTTACTTTATGAATTTCTGCTTTTGCTTCTAAAATACCCGTATTTTCTATTATCTTGGTTTCGAGAGTATTTTTAAAAGAATCTTTAAAATTAGGATGTTCACAAAAATTAACATCAAATCCTCGCAATGTTAAATCTAATGCCATTTGATGGCCGCCGTTGCCTCCTCCTAATATTGCAATTGGTTTATTCAAATTTTAAAACCTTATTTTATATCTATACCTTTTTAATTTAGAAATCCTTTGATATCAAAAAAATATTTTCATTCTATTTAATTTAAGATTATAAATATGAGTTAATATTCATTGAGGTGCAGTTTTTTATACTTTAACTGAATAAATATAATTAAAATTATTTAAAGGGAAAAAAAATGGTAAGGCAAACAGCTGAAGGAATGTCTGATTTTATTGGGGTTCATCCACTAACCTCTTTTGCTGATGGAAAGTGTCACTTGATTCCAGCATTTGGTAATACAGGTCTTTTTGAAACGACGGAAGGATTGGTTGTTTTTGATTTTCCAATTAAAGAATATGGTCCAAAGGTATTTAAACAAGCTCGAGAAATTACTGATAAACAAGTAAAGTATGTAATTTTTAGTCATGGACATTTCGATCACGCATTTGGGTTTGCGCCTTTTGTTGAAGAAATTGAAGAGAAAAAGTGGAAAATGCCCGAAGTAATAGCTCACGAAAATTGCGTTAGAAGGTTCGAAAAATATAAAATGCTAGAAAACTATCATGCTTGGATAAATCGAATGCAATTTGCTTCTGTAGGAGGAGATACAAAACCACGTTCAGCCCATGAAACGCTTGATCCAACCATTGTTCTACGAGGAAATGACGCATCTTACGATTTTAAATTAGGAGAGGTTGAATTTAAGATATATCACGATAAAGGTGAGACTGATGACTCAATTTGGTTATGGGTACCTGAAAAAGAGACAATTTGTACCGGAGATCTAATGGTTTCTTCTTTTCCGAACGTGGGGAATCCATATAAAGTACAGCGATATCCAAGAGACTGGGCGATTGCGATGGAAAAAATGAGGGAAAAGGACGCTAAATATATGATTCCTGGGCATGGTCCTTTTATTGAAGGAAAAGACAAGATTGAAGAAATACTTTCAATTACTTCTGAGGCTTTATTTTTTATTCACGATGAAGTCGTAAAAAGAATGAACGAAGAAAAATGGTTTGAACAAATCTACCACGAGGTACAAGAAATTTATCCCGCGAAATTTAGAAATCATCCGATTTTACGACCTATATATGGCTGTCCTCGATTTGCAATTCACGCAACTCATCGTTTATATCATGGATGGTATAATTCTGGTAATCCAACTGATTTATTTCCCGCAAAATCAGAAAAAATTGCCCAAGAATTTTTAAAAATTAATTCTGAAGAAAAATATTTAGAACATAGCAAAAAATTATTCAATAGCGGAGAATATCAATTAGCTCTACATATTATCGATGTTGTTATTAAAGGTACAAATGCAAACAAAGTTGAACTATTACTTGAAGCAAATAAGTTAAAATCTGATATTTTGAGAAAAATAGTAAAAGAGGAGCCATCTTTTATAGCTACTAATATAATTGATAACAGTCGTTATCAAATAAAAGCAAAAATAAAAGAACTTAAGAAAAGATTAAAATAGTATCAGGAAACAGATTATACAGCTTATACTATTGCTTTTTAATCAAAATCTACTGAATATATAAAACTTAATTAATTTAAATTAATATCATTGTAAAAAAATTAAGAAAACAGAATCTCTTGTTTTTAATACTATTTTAGGGGTTTTAATATGAATGACGAAACAATTGAATTTAAAAAATACTATATTCCTATTTTTGCAACAAATTACTTATTTCAGGGAGTAGTTACAAGTATGTTTGCTGTAATCGTCCCTATCTATTTAATAACATTAATAGGTGGAGTAACTGCTTCTGAAATTGCATTTTTAGCCTCTATAATTCTTCTACCTTTTTCTATTAAACTCGTATATGGAATAATGACGGATAAATATGGGAGTAAGAGGTTTGGAAGGAGAAGACCTTATATTTTGAGTTCATCAATATTAGCTGGTTTTACGTGGATTATTATTCCGCTTCTTGTTACTCCTGTTAATGCTCTGTTGTTATTCGCAATCACAGGTTTAATCATTTTTTTTGGTATTGCCCTAAGTGATACTGCTTTGGATGGTTTAATACTTGATATTTGTCCCAAACCTCAACTAGCAAGAACACAGGGATTTTGCTGGGCAGGGAGATCCATAGGCGTTATTACGGGGGGACCAATTTTAGCGTACTTACATGTAGTTTTAGGTTTTATTACGATAGAAGTAATATTTACAATGATAGGAATTATAATGATTATCTGTTCTTTTTTTATGATTCTTGTTAAAGAAATAAAAAATTTACCGGAAGTATATTTGAAGAAACATATTAAAAATATGTTCAATAAGAGCAGAGAATGGAAACTCTATATTTATGCTATTTTTAACTCATTAATGGATGGTGCTGTAACATTATTTCTGTCAATTTTCATTATGATTCAGTTAAATTTAATTTCACTTGAAGGAACCTCATTATCTTTAGATAGAACAGCAAAAGACATCTATCTCTATCAAGCTAATATTAGTCTTCTTATCAGTCTTGGTGTGATAATTGGTGCTATTATAGGAGGACAAGTTACTGATAAAATTTCAAGGAGATTAGGTGTATATTCAGCTATGATGTTTGGAACAATAGCATTATTATTAGTAGTGTTACCCGTGAGTTTAATTGGAACTGGACTATTACTATTTTTTGCTGCTTTTGTTGGATTTAGTATGGGATATCGTATGCCTGCCTTTTCAGCAGTAATAGGAGAGATATCCAAAGAGCACCCTGAAATGGATAGTACTTTTTTTGCAGTGTGCAATTCTTTTAATAATCTTGGTGGTCCAATAGGATTGGCATTAACTGGAATAATTTTTAATTTTTCTGCTAGTTTCGTAATAGTATTTATATTTATGGCATTAATAATGAATATCGCATTAATTTTCTTTAGAATGCTCAATCCACAAGATTACGAATATAAATTGTCTGAAAAATATCAAGAAACTAAGGCAATAAAGTAATTAAATTACTCATTTCTTCTTTTTTATAACAGAAAATTTTGTTTAAATTGGTAAATCTATAAAAATCGGAATTATCTACTTTGATAGATTATTTAAATAAATTGATTCATCAAATATTAAAAGGATAGACAGGAAAAACAAAATAAAAATTGATTTATTTTTCCATAGATTATTCAGGAAAATCAGGACGAGTGCCAGTTAGAGTTGTGGTATCTTCTATCCAAGCGGACAATTCCTCATCCACTCTACAATAAGTTACTATTTTATCTAAATCTGATAGTTTACTAAAACAACATTCAATTATTGCGTCCCACCCTCCATAGACGGGGGTTGCGTAGGTAATCTTCCAATCTTCACCTGGCTCAGAGGATTTAAGACCTTTTAGTTTATTGCATAAATCCCATTCACGCCCAATGATCCTCATACGCATTAAAATATATCCTCGATAGTAAATTTTTAGCACACCAATTTTTTAAAAATATAAATATATGAATAGCTTTTTTTTGTTAATATTTAAAATTTCTTAATAATGATTTATTTTTTTTGATAAGTACCATTTTATAAATAATGTTTAAGATTTGGAAATTAATTTAAATAATTATTTAATTTAAAAATTGATTTTATGGATATCGAGAAAATTAAGAAAATTCTTTGGATAAACGGTCTGAAAAATGCTGTAGAATTTGGTGGAAAACCTAATCAGAAAGCAGTTATGGGTAAATTAATGGCGGAAAGAAAAGACTTGAGATCCCTCGCGAAAGATATCATTCCCTTATTAGACCAAATTATAACAGAAATATTAAAATTAAGCTTGGAGGATCAGAAAAGGAAGCTTTTAGAGCTAGATCCAACTGCTTTAGATAAACAAGACACTAAAGAAGAGACAAAAGAATTACCCGCTTTACCTAATGTTGATAAATACGATAAAATAATAATGAGATTAGCTCCTTACCCTAGCGGAGCATTACATATTGGCAACGCAAGAATGATAATTTTAAATGACGAGTATGTAAAACGTTATAATGGCGAACTAATACTATTTTATGACGATACAATTGGAAGCCCAAAATCGTTACGAGACTCTCCAAAGGCCAAATACGTACTTCCTGAAGCATATGATTTAATTAAGGAAGGATTAAATTGGTTAGGTGTAAATGTTTCGAAAATTTATTATAAAAGTGATAGGCTGGAAATATTTTACGAATATTGTGAGAAACTTATTCATGACAATTTAGCTTACGTCTGTTTTTGTCAAGCTGGTGAATTCAAAGATAAATACAAAAATCGAAAGAAAATTTGTCCACACAGAAATCAATCCATTGAAAAGAATTTAGAAGAATGGAAAAAAATGCTTAATAAGGAATATCAGGAAACTGAAGCAGTCGTGCGCCTGAAAACAGGAATGGATCAGAAGGATCCCGCCTTGAGAGATCAAATCATTATGCGAATATCAGAAGCAGAACATCCAAAAGTGGGTAATAAATATATTGTATGGCCAATGTTAGAGTTTTCATGGGCAATTGATGACCATCTTATAGGTGCGACTCATATTTTAAGAGGAGCAGATTTAGTTAAAGAAGACTTCATTGAAGAATTTGTGTGGAATCATTTTGGTTGGAAAAAAGCCGAATTTTTACATTATGGACGATTAAGGTTTTCTGATATGAAATTAAGTAAAACTCAATCAAGAAATAATATACAAAATGGAATTTATGAAGGATGGGACGATCCACGAACTTGGACTTTACAATCTTTAGCAAAACGAGGAATTAAACCCGATGCTCTTAGAGAAACATTATTAGATCTTGGCATGTCTCTTACTGGAATATCATTTTCTGTTAATTGGTTATATTCCAAAAATCAAGCCTTAATTGATGAAGTATCTAATAGATATTTTTTTGTAGAAAGTCCTATATTTATAGAAATAAGTGATGTTCCATTTTCTGAAGAAGTCGCGAAACCATTATTATTACCTTCGAATCCGAAAAAAGGTAAAAGAAAAATTGTAGTAAATGCTCGAGAAAATAAATTAAGCATCTATATTGCCAAGTCAGATGCTGAACAATTGAAACAAGATCAAATAATTAGATTAAAAGACCTTATTAATATTCAAATTGCTTCCATCGATTTAAAAGTTAAGAAACTAAGTGCTAAATTTCACAGTTCTGATTTAAACAGAAAATATTCTATATTACATTGGGTTCCTAAAGATGACCATATTATAGTTAATATTCTTAAACCAGATGGATCTATGTCAGAAGGTTATGGTGAGAGCAACCTTAAAAAAATACCAATGAATAAAGTTATACAATTTGAAAGATATGGGTTTGTAAATCCTATTAAATTAGAAAAAAATAAATTATTGTGTTATTTTACTCATTAGACTCTTTTTCTTTCTTAAATTTTTTGTTATAAGAGTATATTCCATAGATTCCAAAGATAAAGATTAATATAGGAATAGCTAGAGCAGTAAAAAGTAATTCAACCTCACTTAAACCTTCCTCAGCAACCCCTGCTGCAAACTGCATCGAAGCCATTGAAAATACTAACAATAGTAAAATTGAATCTGAGGTAAAAATCTTTGATTTCTCGGCAATTAAGTCTGATTGCTCCCCAAAAAGAACGGCTATAGATCCTAGTAAAAGGTATAAATTAATGAGATATTGAATTATTAAAAATGGAAGATATAATGCACTAGGACCTCTTTCGTATATTACAGCACTTATAATTAAATTAATTGCTAAGACGACAATAAAAACAAAGAAGATTCCAAGCCATAAATTCACTCTACCGAAAAACACAGATAAAATACCTATGATAAATAGAATCCAAATAACAACCAGAATATCTAAAAATATTGAATTGATGACTAATTGATAGGTATAAGATGTGTCTTTTATATTAAGAGCTAATGTTGAAAATATCATTAATAGCATAGTTGCGATGATTGCTCCTCCTAAAAATAGCCCAATCCTTACAATAGAATTTACTGGTGATGGCCAATTTGCTATTTTGTCGTCCCATTTTGTTGTTTTCTCGTACCAATCTTTCGAAGTAAATATAGTTGTAATAAAAAAGAAAAAATTTAATCCGATTAGAGTAATGAAAACCATTATTACCAAACCAATTATAAAAGAAAGTAAAATAATCCATAAAGGGATTCCTATTATAATTGATAAGAATAGAAATTTCCAAGGAGATTCCTGAATTTTTTCTTTTAGGAATAAAGAAAGAACGAAAAATACAAGGCATGTGAATATCAACGGTCCAAAAACAATTATCCCTAATAAATATGAAGGTGAGAATTGGAAAATAGTATAGCCAATTACCAGCCAAATTGCTAGGATTAGATATACTCTTTTTTCTTTATCCAGAAATATCTTTAAGTCTTTAAATCCCATTTTATTTCATTTTTTTTTAATTTTATGTTAAATGATTTGTTTTATTTCTGTTTATTTAAAAGTTTTTATTACAACAAATTAACATATAATTATTCATATAAGTAAAAATTGGTCTACTATTGTTTTATATATTACAAAAAAATAATTGAAATAATTTTTATATTTTACAATGTAAAATTTTTATTATATTAATTTACTCTTTAATCTTAGACATGAATAATAAAGAAGATGAATTTTCTGACCCTAATAATCTAGTAGAAGAAGAAATAAATTGGGATTTTTGCCCTTATTGTGGAACTAAATTAACTGTATCAGGCAAAGCAAATTTCTGTACTAATTGTGGGCTTGATTTGGAATATGTAAAACAACATAAAAAATTACCTCCTAAATATTCAAGACCTAATTACGCTCAACCTCAGACGTATTCTCAGTATCCATCATATCAAACACAATATTATAGACAAAGAGAAATACTCTCAGATGATGAGATTCTTGATACTAAAGGGAGAAAATTATGGGGCGTTTTACAATCAATAGGATACCCTTTACTCGCTTTTTTAATCATGAACGGTATAATTATTGGAATTGTAATCTTATTATTATTTACGTATCCTGCTGCATTGTTTAGTCCAATCTTTATGGTTACAGCAACATTTGCCGAGCTACTTTTAATAGTTTTACCTCTTTGGTATGTAAGAAAATATTTAAAAAATCCGAGCTTAGAAAACCGTCTAACATTGCTTGGTTTTACTAGAAAGGGTTTTACTGATAAAGAACTATTAAAAGAGATTTTTATAGGGGTACTTTTCGCTGTAATTGGAATTTTATTAGTTGCTGCTTCTAGTGCTGGTATTAGATTTATATTGGAGTTTTTCTTTCGAATTCGAATTATAGAAAGCGGTACAAATGATTCAGAAACACTAATAACTGGGATGGATGTTTTATTCTTAATTTTAATGATAATCATGATGATTTTGGTCGTAGGTCCAACTGAAGAAATACTATTTAGAGGTTTTTGCCAGCGAGGACTTGTTAGATCTCTAGGCGAAACATGGGGCATTTTTATAACAGCTTGCTTTTTTGCGGTTATACATTTAGTAGTTCTCTTAGTATACATTTTAACTCCAATTGTATTTGTCATTTTATTTATCGTACTTTTTATCCCATACCTCGCCATTAGTCTTTTGCTTGGATTATTATTTAAATGGAGAAATGAAAATTTGGTTGCCGTAATAGTAACTCATGGTGTATATAACTCCTTAACTCTAATTATTTCGTTTTTATTCGTGGTTTTTTACTAAATATAAATGATTTCTTATGATTCTATTTGATATCTTTCAAGAAATAGCAAAGTCTAAGAATACAAATATAGGTATAGGTCTGGGAGAATCAAAACAACATAATCTAAAAATATTTGATGCTTGTTTATCGTTTTTGAAAGATTATACTTCTA
>JBHLLE010000117.1:0-8377 GCA_048885945.1 Candidatus Hermodarchaeota archaeon
TTTTTTTGGTGGACCTTGACGAATTCTTTCCAACATTTTTTCTGAAGAATTATTAAATCTCAACGCATTTATATTTTCACTCCACCACGTAACTCCCGCTTCTACATATGGTTTTAAAATTTCAGATCCTTTTTTGGGATCACCTGGCGTATCTCCTCCAATAAGTATGTCAAAAGAACTAGTTTTAGTTCGGTGTTGTTTAATGAATGACAAAATCTCCTTAATTTCATTAGGAGACAATTGATTTGGCCAATTTATATGTATAGGACAAGACCCATCAAATTTTGCTGCTCGAATAAACGGCTTCTTTTTAGGCCACATTCCAGCTACCCATATTGGAATGTGTCCATTTACGGGTGTAGGAAGAAATTTAATTCGTTTAATTTGGTAATGTTCTCCTTTAAATTTAAAAGTCTTTCCCGACCATAAACCGATTAATATTTCTAAACCCTCGTCAAGCTTTTTAGCTCGGATTATTGGATTAACTTCTTCTCCAAAGGAGGTAAACTCACTGTCAGGATTTCCTATTCCAACTCCAAGAATTAGTCTTCCATCTGATAAATGATCAAGAGACGTAGTTTCGCGCGCTAATTTCCAAGGTCGACGCCTAGGAATTGGAGTAATCACAGTTCCTATTTTAATTTCTTCAGTTTTCATAGCTATAGCTGCTAAGGCGATAAATGGATCAAGGAAAGGTACATCTACACCTCTCATAAAAGTTAAATGATCCCATAAAAAAAATCCATCCCAACCTGCATTTTCCGCTTCCCAGGCAAGCTGAGCGATTTCTCTTGGATTATGATAATATCCAAAATTCGGTAAATTAACTGCATACTTCATTGAGATATAAACCTAATGTGATATTAAATATAATTTCGGAATTTTTATTTATTGTATAGAGTGTTGACAATTATTAAAATTAAGAATAAAAATTTAATTTTACAAATAAAAAGAAATTTTCTCTAATTTTTTTTTAAATTGAATATTACGCTTATTGAATTATGAGTAAAAAAATACATCCAATAGTTATTGGAGTAGCACAATATACTCAATCTAAGAATGAAACTAAAAGGCTTGATCCACTTAGTCTTATGGTTAAGACATGCCAAAAAGCTATTAATGATACTGGATCGAACGCAATAAAGAATTACATTGATGCTATTTATATGGTTAATATCAATAGTTGGTCTTATAAAGATGCACCAGGTGAGCTAAGCAAACTTATTGGTATTTCTCCTAGTCAAAAAGTTTACTTACCTGATGGAGGTGATTCACCTCAAATGCTGGTAAATCGTGCTGCTAAAGCTATTTCAAAAGGTAAAAAAAAAGCAATTCTAATTACTGGAGCAGAAGCCGCATATTCAACATATCTATTTAAAAAAGGAAAAACTAAATTAAATTGGCCAAAAAGAAGGCAACCCGAATATATGGAAGGACCTTTATGGTTTGGAACGACAGAATTTGAAAATACATATGGATTTTACATCCCTTCTTATTCATATGCAATGTTTGAGACTGCGTTACGAGCATCCTCTGGCAGAACTATTAAAGAGCATAAAAAATATATGGGTAAAATTTTTGAACGCTATTCAAAGATTGCGTCTAAAAATTCTTATGCATGGAATAGTGAATTTTATAGTGCTGAAGAGATTACGACACCATCACCTGAAAACCGTAAGGTACTTCATCCTTAC
This sequence comes from Candidatus Hermodarchaeota archaeon, assembly GCA_048885945.1. Taxonomy (GTDB): domain Archaea; phylum Asgardarchaeota; class Lokiarchaeia; order Sigyniarchaeales; family SOKP01; genus LW40-45. The sequence goes on from JBHLLE010000117.1 coordinate 1,695, forward strand.
ACAAAGCGGATGTGTGCTAATATGTTTGTTGATCAAACGGGAGCTTTAATTGTTACAAGTGAACAGTTAGCAAGGACTTTAAATATTAATTCTAAAAAATGGGTTTATCTAATGGGAGGATCAGATTTTAAAAATATTTTTAATATTGCTCAACGACCTAAACTTCATAATTCACCAGCAGCCAGAGAAGGTTCAAAATTAGCTTTAAAACAAGCAGGTTTAACTCTGGAAGACATCGATAAGTTCGATATTTATAGTTGTTTCCCTTCCGCTGTACAGATCATTAGTAATGAAATTGGCCTCAAGATGGATAATCCTCGAGATTTAACAGTGACGGGAGGTTTACCATATTTTGGAGCTCCTTGGAGCAATTATTCAACTCACGCAATTATAACTACAGTAGAAATAATTCGTAAAAATCCGTCTTTAAAAATAATGGTTATTGCAAATGGGGGTTATAACACTAAGCAATCGTTTGGAATCTACGGTAAAGAACCTTCTGTTGAAGCTTGGGTAGATCGAGACGATTCTAAAATTCAAGAATCAATTTTAGCTAAAAAATTACCTGAACCCGTTAAAGAAGCAAACGGTCAAATTACTGTTGAAGCATATACTATTCCTTATAACAGGAATGGAGAACCAGAAAAAGTGATTGTTCTTGGTCATCTAGAGAATGATCAACGTACACTAGCTTTTATTGAAGGAAAAGCTGAAGATTTAGTAAAATTAGCAAGTCAAGAACTTGTAGGGCAAAGTTTTGCCGTTCATTACGATTCTAAAAGAGAATGTAATTTAATAATTTTAAAATAGGTTTGGGTCATTTAACTAATTACGCAGATCAGTATGAATTCAAAAGATAAGAAAAATCGTTATACATCGGATTTTAATGCTATGATGAACATAGCAATTTTGAACAGTCTAGGTTTTTTTTTTCTTGGTTTTTTAATTCCAGTCATAAGTAGGCAGAATATGAATGCTACTGGTTTAGAAATTGGTTTAATAATTTCTGCAATGGTTATTGGTTATTCTATAAGCAGTACATTTGTGGGAATTATTACCGATCGTACTAAATCCAAAAGTAATTTAATATTTATGGGTTCGATTGGACGTGGTATTTCTTATTTTATATTTTATGTAAGCATCATTCTAAATTATTTAACGGGGATGTGGATTGGAATGTTTATTCTAGGAATTGGTGCAGGATTTTTTTGGATCCCTTTTGATACTTTAATAGCCGAAAAATCAAACAAAAATCATCGCTCTGAAGCGTTTGGAAAACGAGATAGAGCTAATGCTATAGGTCAAGTAATTGGTGGCCTATTAGGATTCATAATATTAATAACAGTAGGTATTTTCACTAGTAATCCAGGTTTCTTATATATAACAATCGTTATTTATGGTATTTCTAATATTATTTCTGGATTTTTATTTCTCAAAAAGATAGATGAATCTATAAAATTCTATGAGGAGGAATCTTCAGATCAGAATAAAAATAATCAATCAAAATTATCTATAAAAGAATTTCCAGCGCCAATGATTATAGGTTTAATTATATTATTTTGTGCTGTTCTCTTTTCTAGTATTAATGCAAATTTTTGGAGACCATTTTTAAATATTTATATACTAGAGAATTTAACCGACGATTTATTTATCGTTATATTCATATATCTTCCTACGGGAATATTAGCTACTCTATTTGCACCAAAATTGGGAGAAATTATAGATAAACTTAATCCAAAAACGGCAATAATTATTTTAGGTTTATCTGGAGCATCTGTTACATGGTTTTTGATTAATACAACAAATTTGGTAATTTTTGCAATTCTCCTTTTATTTGATCTTACTATTGCTATATCTTCAGGTTTATTATTTAGAAATCTTCTAACAAGAATAACAGTTGAACATCGTGGAAAGATATTAGGTATTTGTTCCTTTTTTATGACAATTGGTGCTGTTATTGGCCCTATTTTAGGTGGATTCTTATGGGATACTTTTGGTCCAAAATCACCTTTTATTATCTCAATTTTCGTAGAATTATCACTAATCCCTCTCTATTTGATTGTAATATTCCTATTATTACCTCATGTAGCAGAAACTTACGACGATAATAAATAATAGAGCAAAAAGGGAAAGGATCTTAGTTTACTAAATAATCTATTAAAAAGTTTTTTTAAAATATTATTATAAGTTGTAATATTTTGTATCATATTCTTATACAGGTTAATAATCGCTAAAATGATTAAATATCAAAGCAATTAGATAAATAAAAAAAATAATTAAATTAAATTGTGAGATAGAGAAGTATTATGAGTGAAAAAATGAATGTAGTATTTATAATAACAGATGCTCTACGCTTCGATCATTTATCATGTTATGGAAATAAAATAGTAAAAACACCTAATATTGATAGATTAGCAAGTGAAGGAGTTCGATTTACAAATTACTTTTGTTCTAATCCTATTTGCATGCCAAATCGAGCCACTTTGGTTACAGGATTATATCCAAATGTACATGGAGTTAGATCGAATGGAATTAATTTATCCGAAGATATTTCTACCATAATAAAAACAATGCAAAAGAGAGGGTGGCACACTGTATCAATCGGAAAAATACATCATCAATTTTGGTTAGGGCCATTTAGACATAAGTATAAATCTGCAGAGTGTTTTGATAGTTGGGTTGATACTAATAAAGGAGATGCTCCTGTTAGAGAAAATTTTCCTTTACCATATTATGGATATGAAGAAGTAGAAGTCATCTCTGGAAATGGCTCAATTTGTGCTGGTCATTATACAGAATGGTTGGAGGAGCGAGCACCTGAGATTGCTGAAGATATGAAAAAGAGAATAAAAAATTACGATTATTATTTCAGTCTTTTCTGTAAAGAAATTCCAGAAGAACTTTATAATACTACATATGTGAAAGAACGCACATTGGCATTTTTAGATCGATATTCTCAAGGAGACTATGGAGATAAACCATTTTATTTACATTGTTCGTTCCCAGATCCTCATTATCCTCTATATCCACCAAAAAGATTTCAAGATATGTATAAACCAGAGGATATTGAACTTCCTAAGAGTTTTCACAATATTAAAAATTTGTATAATCATGAATTTTTGGGAGCTCATTTAAAAAATCCCCCTTTTAAAAGAGCATTTATCCGAGAATCAACAGAAGAAGAAGTTCGCAAACTTACTGCTTTAACCTATGCTGCAATAGCATATGTTGATGCATGTGTAGGTGAGATATTAGCTTCATTGGAAAAAAATGGTTTAGCTGATAATACTATTGTAGTATTTACTAGTGATCATGGAGATTTGATGGGAGATCACGGGTTATTATTTAAAGGACCTTGTCCATTTAATGGCGTACTACAACTTCCTCTAATATGGAAGATTCCTGGAATAACTAAATCAGGAGGGATATCTGATTCATTAATAAGTTCTATTGATTATCCAAAAACAATTCTATGTCTTTTAGGGATTAAAGAACGGCACCATCCTCCCGATATGCAAGGATATGATGTTACTTCAATTTTGAAAGATCCTAAAAAAAAAATAAGAGACTGTTGTTTTATTGAAAATGACGAGGAAATAGGACCTCTCGAATCAAGATTAAGACATCTTATTACAGAAGATTATAAATTGACCGTATACGAAAGTATGCCTAATTTTGGAGATATTTACGATAGAAAAAATGATCCTGACGAGTTGCATAATTTATGGTACGATAAAGATTTTAAGGATAAGAAATTTGAACTTGTAAATAAGCTTTTAAACGAAAATCTTAAAGCTCAAACTAAATATCCAAAACGAATAGCTGGAACATGAAATAGGTGAAAATTTTCCTCTTCTAATTCTAACTAAGATTTCTTAATAATTTAAAATAAAATTTTCTCATTTTAATCTTTAGTTCTGCTTTTTATTTTTCATTCTTGAGCCTGAATAATGAATGTGAACAATCTTGTTAGGAATTTAATTAATTCATTGTCTGTTTTAAAAATTGGCATGACAAACAGATGTCGATGTATTATTGCTTCAAGAAGGGAAAAAAAAAGCATTGATTTCTTTAGAATTTTTTCTTGAGGAATATTTTTAAAAAAGTCTAATTTTTGTAATCTAATAATTGATTTTTCCATCAATTCTTCAACCATCTTCTCTTGATTGCCAAAAAGTTCTTTATTTGACATCCTAGCTAGATCAAAAGCTTTATAAAGTTCGAGATTTTCTCTGTGTGTATTTAGTTGATTTTTTATAATGATTTCGAATAGTTTAATGGAATTATTTTCCTCAACTTCACCTAACTGATTAAGATTTAAAATATTATCTATTGTGAAATCATAGAATCCACTTGCTATTGAGGGCATTCCTTTAGGAAAATAACGATATATTGTTCCAACGCTTACTTGAGCCTTTTTAGCAATGTGTCTCGTACTAACTTTGCTATATCCGTAATTATTAACAAGTTCTATGAAAGCTTGAAAAATTTGTTTTATTTTTTCGTCTTTATTTCTGTGAGGTTTCTTTTTTTTTTCTATCAATAATTATATATAATGAACAAAGTTCATAAACTTTTTATATGAACAAAGTTCAGTAACTGTAATAGATAAAAAATTAAAAAGTGTTGAAAAAGAAAAATATGTTTTTCCAACCTCCCATAAAAGAGAACCCATTGGGATTCCTAGCTGGAATATTATCTTTCATGTTATTCCTTATAAGCATTATTACAGGATTTATGTTATGGTTAATGACTAAGAAAAGGTTTGCAAAATGGTATACAGATCATAACATAAAAAAAAAGAAAATCTTAAAGATACATTGTTATGCATCGTATATTGCATTAGTTCTTGGTATCTTACATGGAATTTTAGAATATCAAGAATGCGAAACCTTATGGAGTCCTAAATGGATTGCAGCTTATATAATGATTATCCTATGTATTACGGGGGAATTGTTTCCTAAATTAAGTAAAATCTTACCCAATATAAACTGGAAAAGAAAGATAACCATATTGAGAATAATTCATTTTAGTTTACAACTCATAGTATTGGTTATAATAATTGACTTTTTGTGGCTGTAAAAGAATATAAGATTTTTATCTTAAATTAAGAATTATATAATATCCTAAAAGAATTTAGGGAACTAAAAAATTAAGTTTTTTAATACTTTCTAATGTTAATTCGTAAGTGTTTTAGTAACAGGTGTACAGCCTAATAAGTCCTTAAATTTTCGCATGAATTCCATATCAATTGGCTCCTTTGCATCCTCCCAACTGAGCTTTAACAGTTCTTTTGCCTTTTCAGGAGCTTTTGAAATGATATTAGTAGTTAATTTAGGATCTTTATTGACATCAAATAAACAAGCTCCTTCTGTATCCCACACATAACCGTTATACCAAAAATCACCGTCGTATACCACTACTGAACCACCCCATGCTGTCGTAATGTGATCGTAATATACCAATTCGTCATCTTGAACTAATTTCAATAGATCTTTACCGTCCATATTTTTTGCAGAAATACCACAGGCTTTACTGATCGTAGGGGCAATATCAAAATGATAACAAAACTTATCACAAGTTTTGCCACTGCCTTCTCCATTTGGAAATCGAATCATGGCAACAAGATCGGCTACTTCTCGTCTCAATGGGTTAGCAGCTTTTGCTACAAGACCGTGTTCTCCTAACATATGACCATGATCAGAAACTACTACAATGATCGAATCATCCCAGATACCAATTCGTTTAATATACTCTATAAAATACCCAAACCACGTATCCACGAGCGATACTTCGGCAGCATACCTTGTTCGCAAATTTTTAAGTTCTTTTTCTGTAAGTATACTAGCGGGTCCATAAAGTGAGTGCGTTATTTTGCGACATCCTTTTTCCCAATCTGGATCTTTTTCGTAGATATTTGTATAATGAAGGGGTGGATTCCAAGGTTCGTGTGGGTCGAACGATTCAACAGTTAAAAATCCTTTTCCTTTTATCAAAGCATCGTAATTCATATCCATCCATTCTCCAGCCGCGCGAAAAACTTTGGCTGGAAATGTATCAGCTTCGGAGCGCCACCAGCGCACATTTTGAAGGAATTGACGCATCATGACTTGCGCAAAAATTGTCCCCGCAGAAACACCTTCCTTTTTAGAAGTAAGATATTCGTTTAGTATCTCGTCGGAAATGCGAGGACCGGAAAGAAATCCGTCTTCTTCTTGACCACGGATCCATTCCCACTGGGTAAAACCTCGTTGGAAATTGTATCCAGGCTTAAATTGATGATATACATCCGAGAATAGAGCTGAAATATATTTTTTACGATGAAATCGCTCAGCTAGAGTATCGTTAGATTCCGAAATGGACCCCCAACCAGGTGCACCAAGAACATCTCCAATGATATCGCCTCGTCCAGATTTGGTCAGTCCAAGCTTATCGTCTGTAAAAGGAAAGACGCGTTTTCCAGTGTAGATTGCTTTTCGTGCTGGGAGCGTTGGTAACGAATCAGGGTACATTCGCGTAAATTTCACGGCTTCTTTGGCAAAATTATCTAGATGTGGAGTTTTAATCCAAGTGTTTCCATAACATCCAACATGATCTTGCCTTAAGGTATCCAGTACTATTAATATCGCGTTAACCATTAAAATTCACTAAAATTATTATTTTGACACATTCTAACATTCTAT
>JBHLLE010000118.1:0-8363 GCA_048885945.1 Candidatus Hermodarchaeota archaeon
ATTCTGCAAGGTTTTTAATTTCTTTAAAATTATTAATATTAAACACTTTAATATAATTTGCCTCTGTGGCTTAGTGGTAGAGCGATTGATTCGTAATCAATTGATCGAGTAAAGCATTCGATTGGATGATTCGGCCGGGGGTTCAAATCCCCCCAGGGGCTTTATACTTCTACTGCTTCCATATAAATTTTAATTATTTGTAAAGCAAGCATTCTAAACGCATCGTCAATATTATCTCCGGTTTTTGCTGAGGTTTCAATATAGCTTAATTTTAATTCTTTTGCTACTGCTTCGCCTTCCTCTTTAGAGACTTGGCGGGAATCAGTTAAATCAATTTTATTCCCTACTAAGATTAAAGTTATCCCAGGAGCTTCTTTAATTATTTCTTCGTGCCATTGTTTTATGTTTTCATATGTTTCTCGACGGGTTACGTCGAAAACTAAGATTCCTGCCTCTGCGTTTGCAACGTAAGAGGATCTCACTCGTTTAAATTGGGATTGCCCTGCCAAATCCCAAATTACAAAGCGAACTTTTGATTGTAACCCATCAAATTCACATTCTTTTTTCATTATTGAAGTACCAATAGTAGATTTATAATCCACATCAAACGCATTTTCTACAAAACGATGAACCATACTAGTCTTCCCTACCGCTCCGTCTCCTCCCAAAATTAATTTATACGCGTATTCACCTGATTTCATTTTTAGTTTCTGGATTTTATCTACTTTACGTTCAACAATTTTACTGCTTCTTTCAGTAATAATCTTAGGAATTACAGGACTCACGCTTCGACCGTCAAAAATCCTTGCTATCTTTTCAGCAGCTAAATAACCGTATGGAAATACGGGATCCACCATGGCCATACTATCTAAAACAGTAACAAATACTGCCTCAGGTCCAGCTTCGCAAAAGATCAATCTATATTCTTCGGTATCGAAAGTACCCGTTCCAAAAGCTCCAGAACTAAATTCTTGAGTGATTCTGTTCAGAACAGGTTCCACTAGTGCGCTAACGCCACCTACAATTTCTTCGTCGATTGACTTTGAATCTGACGATCCAGATACGGCTTCCATTACTAAACCATCTCTATTAACGATAATAGCCGCAATTAAGTCTTTACCTACTTCCTGCTTATACCATTGCAATAGGGCATCCAATTTTTTTCGGTCGACACTCATGAGGTGTTATCAGAATTTTTTATGATTATTACGATGTATATTACTAGAATTAGTTACAAAATATAATTAGTTATTCTACCTAAAAATAAAAATAATGGAATTTAAATTTTTATGATTCAAAGAAATGAATGCGTTATCTATAGATTTATTTCATTACGAGCACATAATCTTTTTCCAATTACCTATCTACCTTTAAAATTTGGCTTCCTTTTTTCAAAAAATGAATTAACACCTTCTTGAAAATCTTCAGAAGTGGCATTTTTTTTTATATTTACTATTTCTTCGTTCAATTGATCGTCTAAATTATTGGAAAAAGACATAGTAAATAAGCGTTTAGAACTACCAAAGGCTTTGGTTGGACCACGACTTAAATTTTTTGCTATAATTCTTGCTTCGTCTAAAAGTGATTTATTGGAGGATATAATGTTAGAAACTAAATGATACTGTTTCGCTTCCTCAGCGGTAAAAACTCTATTTAGAAGTGCCATTTCATTTGCTAAAGGTAAGCCTACTATTTTCGGTAGATGAAAAGTCAGTGAAGAATCGGGGGACAATCCTACGCTTGTAAAAGCTACTCCAAATTTTGAATTTTCAGAACAAATTCTTAAATCGCATGCGCACGCTAAACTAAGCCCTACCCCAAAACATGCTCCATTAACCGCTGCAACTGAGGGAGCATCGATGTTTTTCAATATCTTAATCCCCTTATGAAAAACTGTAGCTAAATTATAAAGAAAATCGTCGGGATTTGTTGATTGTTTAAAAGCAGCTAAATCACCTCCAGCACAAAACCCATTTCCCTTACCAGTAATAATTATACATCGAATTCTATCATTTTTAGCAATTTTTTCCATTGCCGCAACAAAATCTTCTGCCAACTGATAGTTTAAAGCATTAAGCTGGTCTGGGCGGTTTAAATAAATAGTAGCATAATCGTCTGACTCTTCTATTTCCAATATTATGGTTCCTAATTTTTCCATCTCCCATCACGAATTTATTATTTTAATATTAAAAGAATATAAAGAACAAAGAATTTAAAATTTCTATAATTAAAATATTTTAAACAACTTATAAAAAATTAAAAAAAAACAAACAAATCTTCTAAAATTTAGCAGGGGTAGCCAAGTACGGTCTACGGCGCTAGACTGAGGCTCTAGTGGAATAGTCCTTCGTGGGTTCAAATCCCACCTCCTGCATTTCTATACTCTGTTAATTCAATTTAGTAGGTAGAAAACTAATTGATAAACTTTTAAAAATAGTGAATTTTAATTTAAGAATTAAGTTAAATTTGTGAAAATAAAGAATTAACAATAATGTCTGAAGATAATAACAATATATTTCTGAAAGAATATAAAGAGATTAGAGAAAAAATTCTCAATAATCTGGAACAATCTAATCCAGAACAAGCGTTCTCAGAGATTAGTCAAATTCTTAATTATCCCGGATCTTCACATCTTGAAGATAATTGGGAAGATATAATAAGACTTTTTGGTCAGATAATCAGAGAAATGGGTGTGGATCAGTGGAACGATCTTATCAGACAAATTATCGATCATCCCAACGACGCTGATGCGTTATACGATCTTGCCTATAGCTTATACGAAGAAAGACTTCATAGTATTGCTGCCACTCTTTTATTGCGAGCTGATAATATTAAGCCGCAAGAAGAACAAATTGTATCTGAGTTGGTTATTAATTTAGAATTCATGATGTTAAATCAAGAAGCCTATAACCTTTTATCTGAAGCGAAAGATTTACTTGATTCTAGTGAAATTTGTCGATATTTATTGGGATTTAATGCAATAATGACAGATAATTTTACTAAAGCAGAGAAAATTTTATTAACCATTCAAAATAGTCAAGACGAGGATATTCAATTTATGGCAAGTTCTCTGAGGGGAATGATAAATAGAGCGTCTGTTTTAAAAAAATCTCGCTCGTTAGATAATTCAGATTTAAGAGGGTGGCATATGGTGCTTAATGGCTCAATTTTGCTCCATCTCTCTCCTTATGGATTAGAGGACGCTATGTACGGACGATACGCTTATGTTTCTGATTCGTATTCATTATGTCGTCATGGAATTGATAGAGTAAAAACCGTACTAGATACGCTTGAAATTGAAGTACCTTGCGTACTAACCTTACCAGACCGCTCTAGTCAAATTCTATCAATGGCTACTTCAGAAATCTTAGGAAAACCTCTTAAGTTTTGGGACGAAGTTGATATTAATACTAAAGGATTAATAGTAGCCTACGATTTAGATGAAATTTATTCTGAAGAAATTATACTAGATATTGCTGACCATAGAAGCGGACAAATTCTGTGGGCTCACGCTTCTTGTTGGACGTATCCATTTCCTTATGCTCCTGATATAACAACTTACTTGCACCAATCCAATAATTCACCGTGGGGTGGTGGTGGGATGGTATATAATAAGAATTTAAAGAGGGTTGAAATTTCTGAACCTGATAAATCTGAAGAAGAAGCATTATCACAAAAAATAATAAACGCAGAAGAAGACGAAAATTTCATTAACGATTTAAGTGATTTAATCGCGCTGGTCAAATCATTGAAATTAATAGATATTGAGAGCAAGCCGGGCATATTTCGAAGTACTGGAAGGCGATTGCATCAGAGAGTAGGGTCTCCCGTTTTAAGTAATAGATTTGTGTAAAAAAAAATTGCTTATTTCAATAAAATACTTAAAAGAAATCAGATAGTTTTTGCTGTTTTATTTTAGGATTATTAGTTAAACTTTGGACGTATTGTTCGATTAATTCCATTCTCTGGCATGTATAATCGTCTAATTGGAATTCTTCGCATAGTTTTATAGCTCGTGGAATATATTTTTCAATCCCTCCTCTATTTACGGTTAAAATAATATTATTTCCACATTTAGGGCATTTACCATTATTGGAAATAGGTGGACGTCTAAATTTCATGTTACATTTTACACACCTAAATCCCTGAATTGCGAATTTTCTTAAATTTCCTAAAATATCCGGATTAAAATGAGAGGATAATATCTTTTTTGCCACATCTTCAGCTTTAACCGATTTGATTATTTTAGCAAGATGCAGCTGTGCTTCTATCTTCTCATCCATAGACTGATGGGTTTTGTAAGCAGTCATCTTAGGACCTGCGTTTATGTCGTCTGTTGGAATGTTATATCCTATATTTTCGTATTGTTCTGTTGTTCCTAAACGATTCTTTACAAGATTCATAAAACTTTCCACTTCTGATGGAGATGCAAATCTTTCAGTTGCCTCGTAAAATTCTAAAGGATATTGGAATAAGGTGTCTATGTTATGAGCTTCTACATCAATCTCATTTGGATCTAAAATGGTACCTATAACCAAGGTAGCGTCCATTCTGCCTCCGATCTTACTTGGTAAATAAAATCGTGAAAAGTTAAGCAAAGGATCGAGTAGTAGCATAATCCCATCTTCATCCCCGTCGCAGTTCCTTCTCTTAGCTGCATGCCAATAAGGATGCGCATAAATTGAGCGAGCGGGAGAGAACCCAATAATTCTACCTATGATTCCTGCGCTGGTATGGGGGGCTAAACCCACCACAAGATGACCAATGAGGTCTTCTCTTTTTTTAACGTTATAGTATCGGTTTAATTTGTAAAAAAACTCTAATTCATCGTCTAAAAACTTAGCAACCTTTAAAAAATATTCAGCGCAATCGTCAGAAAGGATGATATCCTGTACTTTTAATTCAATTATTTGGTTATCATTTTCAAGAGGATTGTTTAAAATATCGTTTTTATATCCCAATTCTATAAGTCTTTCAATAGATGTGCCAATCTCTTTCGGTTTAAAGTGAGTAAGTGGGATATCTGTAGCATCGTATCTAATTTCAGCGGTTTTATAAACCAAGACATCATTTTTTGCTCTCAATATCCCTTTTTCTAAAGGTTCTGGCGTTTTAAATTCGTTAGTTAATCCAAAAATCCCTTTCATTTTATCGGGAAAGGGGAGTTTATAAGAGTCTAATATGTGATTTATGCGAGCTTTTACGTTAAAGGACGCGTCACTGGATGTTTTTAACAATTGACGGCATTTTGGACAAATATTTTCGTTAACAGGATATAACTTTTTACATTTTTCGCATATTTTTTTTATTTCTGTATGAGTTCCACATTTGGGACAGAAATTATAAATTGTAGTGATACCACAATTAGGATTAGGACATTTTTTTCTACATATATCAATTTTAACTTTACCTAGTTCAAAAGCTTTCTCAACTAGTCTTGAATTACCTACTTTATCGCTTAATGGGAATAAAGCGTGAACTCCTTTCATACTTTTTCTCTCGGACTTTTCTGGACGGCCCATACGAGTTCCCATGTAATAATGAGCTTTGTTTTTAATCTTTATACCAGATATTTTAAATAAGTAAGTAAATACATCACAATCTCTATTAGCCTCTATTTGTTTCTTATCTTCAAGGTTAAAGATTGCCTTATAAACATAGCTCATCGATTTATTAATGCGTATTTTATCGTCCTTTATTTTATGGAGAATAAAAGCTTTTTCAAGGATGTTTTTAACATTGATATCTAAATCTAACGCCAATTCGTTTTTAGAAGTTTTATAACTCTTAAGAAATGTGTCGCGTAAGATTTCTACTTCAGTTAAAGAAAGATTACCCCAGAAATCGGTATACATTGGATGTAAAGGAATGTTAAACGATTGTGAAATATTAATTGCTTCTTCTGCTGAAGGTAAATTGTTGAAAGGATCTTCGATGAATTTTTTAATGTGCTCATTAATTTTGTTCTTATTGTTAGCTGCTTTTTTTAACTCTAACGCCCACCATTCTTCTACATATCCAGAAGGTATTAATTTGTGATTATTTTCAGAAAATTCCCCAAAACCAAAAAGTATATCTCCTAAAAACAAGATCTTTTCAATTTCGGGAAAATAATTTTGAGCTTGGGAAATAGTAGATATTTTAATGACATTTCCATTAAATAATTTAACAATAGGAGGCTCAATATAATTTACTGGACAAATACTGGTACTTTTGCCGGGACGCTCTATTCTCAATTGAGTTCCTATTGCCACAAAATTGTCTAATAAAACCATGGTTGCGGGATGAAGCCCACCAGCTGCGAGACCAGTGTTTCGAGACCGACCGTATCTTATTCGATGTCCTCCTGTGACTGACGGATAACTAAATACGGGTCTTCCAGCAATTATGTCCGCAATGTATTTATTATTGGGAACGATGATTTCCTTGATGTCCTTATCCTTTTCATTTTTAATTTCTTGCTCATCGTCACCTTTGTGTTCTTTAAGCGAAATTTTTTTCAATTCTGCTAACCAATCCCACCCTTTTATGTTCATGGATTTAGCAATCTTTAATAGCTTAGGGGCTTTTAGTAAAATCCCATCGTTTAATACAAGACACGCGCCTCCCCTGATAAAATTAGTTTCAATTCGAGGTAAATCTCTAAAAGCACTTACTTCTTCAGTTTCAGTAGAATCTCCATTTATCTCAATGGGTAATTTGTTTACAGCGAATCTTATTTCGTCGTTCGAAGATGGGTACTGAAGATGTACTCTTCTATCGTAAAGTTTAATTTCCTCAACATACCTTCCTATTTCCGCTTCTGTTGCCTTATATTTTGGAATGTCCGTCTTTTCTCTTACGTAATCAGCAATTAATACGCATAGGGCTGCGGTTGTTCCTCCTGCAGCTCTAATTGGTCCCGCAAAATACAATGCTAAGTATTTATTTCCTTGATGGTCCTCTCTTATTTTAATCTTTGATATTCCCTCTAAGGGAGCACTGACTACACCCATTGTTTTTATTGCCAGTCCTACTCTTATTGCTCGCTCAACTCTATCGTTTAATTTATCTATATCTCCTATTTTTCTCTCTAAAATATCCGAAACTACTTGAAACGTAATCTCGTCATCAGACTTACCCTGGTTTTTTAAGTTCCTTATAACTTCTGCGACGCCTTCCGGACCAACTAGTTTTTCAACTCTTCCCGCAAGGTCTTTTGCTTGAGGAGATTCTACGTAGGTTTCAGGGTCTAATCCTTTTTGGCGAGCCCGCTCAGCAATATCGTAACATAAATTAACTTGATTCTGAAGATTTTCGATATAGTCCTTCATCTCTCTACTCATTTCAACCATGATAAGCCTTCCTTTTTAACCAAATTAATAAAAAATGTGAATGTAAAAATTATATTAATCTAATTATTCTGATGTAAATTAAACTCGCTTATTCACATATTAACAAATAGAGATTGGCGATTTTTGGAAGTTTTTTGAAAATTATTGACGTCTCTTTATATATAAAGAAATTTTGTATTTTTACCTTAATAGTAAATAATATAATTTAATTCTACTAAAATATTATTAATTCCATCCAGGATAGAGAAACATTGAAAAGTAGAACAATTAAGAATAATAGACTAATAATTAAAAAATTTGTAGAATCTGGAATAAACGTAACTCCAAGTATTTTAGAATTTATTTCTAACTTTGACGATCCTATCGGTAAAGTAGATGATATCATCAAGGAATCAAGTTTTTTACCCACTTTTAATGGACATTTAACTATTGAATTTTTAAAAAAATTATCTGATAAAGAAATTCAAAAAGCACTAAAAAGACACAATCTTAACGAATTAAGAAATTCTCAGAGTAAAAACTCTATAGATCTACAAGATAATTTTGACGACCTCTCAAAAGTGCCTGATTCTAAAGGAACTACTACGGAAGATATGAAAAGTGTGAATTCGATTAATAAAAACGCTAAAGTTAATTCTATTATAGAAACTAAACCTGTAGTGCTAAAAAATAAAAATGTCTTGCGAGATTCCAAAAAAAAATTAGAGAAGAAAAGTTACAAAATTAAGCCCGTAGAATCGATAAAGTCAAACACTCAGTTTAATCCGGTTGCCAAGAATTACGATTTCTCTTACGAAATAGTGAAAGATCCAACGGGAAAATTGTACACAAACGGAGATTATAGTGACTTTTACGAATTGACTGTTGATAAGTATGCTAAGCTTAGAGCTTTAATGAAAAAAAGAAGCGATACTTTTTCAGCTTCTAATATTATAAATGTTTTAAGAAATTCGCAAAAGCAAGAAATAGCTATTATAGGATTAGTAAAAGAAATTAGACAAACAAAAAACAATAATTACTTCTTAACTA
>JBHLLE010000119.1:0-1968 GCA_048885945.1 Candidatus Hermodarchaeota archaeon
AAATACATTAACTTAAATGTATATTATGTGAGACAAACTACAAAGGCGTATTTGTTAAGACTATGTTTGAATGGGGCGGAAGTGTGGTTTCCTAAAAGTGTGTGCACGGGAGTAAAAGAAAGTAAAGGAATTAAACAAGAAGTTTCTATTTCGGAATTTATATTAAGACAAAAAGGATATTTTGAATACGATAAGGAATTAATAACCGAAGATGAGGGAGTATGCATAATATGTGGTGGAAAAACAACAGATCCTAAGTATAAATACTGTAAAAGTTGTTATAAGCAACAGAGAGGGTATGACGATTACGAGTGTCTAGATTGCGGGAGAATTACAAAAGTAAAAAGGGGGTATAACTCAAAATGTGGGTATTGTGGCTCTGAAAAAATGGAATATGTAGGAGAAATTAAAATGAACGAAAGAATGAAGGGCGTAGAAGAGGGATTATATAGTATTGTAGGATATGAAGATAGATATTGTAAAAAATGTCGTAAAAAAGTTAAAGATTGCCCTGTGTATGATGATGGCGCTGTATTATGTAGTGAATGTGGAAGTTATATTACGGAACAATATAAACCGAGAAATTTTTACATGTTTTGTCAAAAATGTGGAACTGAAAATTCCATATCAGAAGATCTATGGAGACCAAATTTACAATGTGATGTGTGCGGGTATAATTTGGGGTATGAGTATTACTTAAAAGACGACAAATCAGAAGGTTCTGATAGAATTATAATAGAAGGTAAAAAAATATAATGTTGGATGTTAAATACAAGAACTTAAGAGCTAATGTGTTGCTAATGCTGAAAGTAAATAAAAAAAAGGAGTTTCTTGTGAAAGATATATCAAGGTTATTAGACTATCGTGTGCCGATAATATCAAAAATATTAAATAAACTTGTTGATGAGGGTTTGGTTGAGTGTAATAAGAAATATAGATTTTATTTTTACAAAATAAAGTGAATTGTGTGAATTTAAAAGATAAAATAAGGAGGAAAAGAAAATGAAAGAATTTATTGTAATATTTGGATTTGAGTATGACGAAACAAAAATGGATCAGTTTAAGGCAATGCAAGAAATTTTTTGGGAAAAAGCTAAGGAAGTAGAAGAGATGAAAAAAATGTTTAGAACTGCTTTTCATAGAGAATTGTATGATACAAATTTAGAAAATTCGAGAAAATGGGAAAAATTTATGGAATTGATAAATAATGATTGATTGGACTTGTCCTTATTGTGGTTATAGAAATACTACTCATGACAATGTAAGAGTAAAGAAATCTAAATGTTATAATTGCAAAAAGGATGTATTGGGAAAGGAAATGATAAATATGGAGTATTGGCATTTATAATGAAAGTTGTAAAATGGTGGATTGATAACCCATGTTTACAAGAAGATAAACAATTGAGAATTATAAACAAGTTCTATTGGATGTTATTATGGATAAGAGTAAATGTTTTTACTATTGGAAAAGAGAAAAAGGAACTCAAGATGAATGTGAGCTTAGGAAATTTGTCTTATAGAAAAATAAAAAAAATACTAAAATAATTTTTCTTTTTGGCTATTTTTATGAAAATAACGATACTGTGGCATGTAGAACATGAGTTCTATAATGTAAGAATTAGAAAAGGAATGAGAACAATTTCTCAATCTGCTATGAGAATGAGGCGTAAAATATACAATGTAGAAGATGTGAGATGGCGTTATCATGTGGTATTAACTTTAAGTGAAAAAAGTCTTTTGAAATGTAAAGAGAAAGGAATTGATTCTTCTCTGATAAGACCGTTTCTAAATAAAGTAAAGTCGGTATTTACTGATAAGAAGTATTTTTGGAAATACGAAGAGGGAAGAAAATCGGAGAGACCACACTTTCACTTGCTTTTTGACCTAAAAGAAAAAGTTGAAAATAAGTCCAATGAAATCGAAAAAATTATGGATGTAGGAGATGTTTATAACTTTGTTGATAAATCT
>JBHLLE010000119.1:1978-8356 GCA_048885945.1 Candidatus Hermodarchaeota archaeon
TCTCGTAGATACGATATGAACAAAAATAAAAACGATCTAGAAATTATAATGGGGTATTTTTTGTATAAATTGTGGGATAAGGGGATCGTGCATGTAAGAACTATTAAGAATCCAGTGGAATTAGCAGAACAAGTAGAAAAAGATATAGCAAAACGGACGGGTACTGAGGGGTTTAAAGCTAATAAACGAAAATATGGGTTCTCAAGGGGCTTGAAAACAAGAGAAGTAAAGAAAGAAAAGGAATACGAGTGGGCGGGTAATGTAGAGAGTGTAAGCGAAGCAAAAGATTTATTAGAGTCAACGAGAGAAAATTTCGTAGATCATTTTAATATGAAAACTTACGATGGCGAAATGATATACGAAAGAATGATAATGGAATTAGATGGATTAGAAACGAAAAAAAAAGAAAGTAAGCAGGTGGGAATTGATGAGTTCTGATAGAGTTCATTTAGTGTGGAATAAAATGGGAAACTTTTTTGATGTGCATCCGAGAGTGTCAAAATCGTTAGCAAATATGAGAGATAAAATTTTGACGATTAAAGGAGTTAAATGGGAATGGCATGTTGTTTTAACTGTTAATAATAGATCGTTAAGAAGGATCTTGGCAAGGGGGGGATTTAGTGGTGAGGTTTTGAGGGATTTTTTAGATAAAATTGGAAAATTGTATAAAAGTGATCGAAAATATTTTTGGAAATATGAAGAAGGGCGTAAAGGCGAGCGTCCTCATTATCATTTGTTGCTCTCGTTTGGCAAAAGATTTAATAAAGCGTATTTGTCGAGAAAATTAAATAGGATAGAATGGGAACGAGGTGATTTCGATTTAAAAGGGATAATTGGAAAACAAAGAAAATATTGGATGAATCGTGATAAAACTGATGAAGAAATCTTAATGGGTCTAAATTTACATAAGAGGTGGGGCAATGGAATTGTATACGCTAAAGAAATTAAAGGGATGGGAAATATGCATCAGAGAAATTTGATGTATTATGTGAATAAAGATGTTATTAAACCAACGGGGTTTAAGTATCATAAAAGAGGATCTTCGAAATGGGGTTTTGGACAGAATTATAAATTCGAATTGGAAAAAAAGAAAAATTTGTATGAATCGAGAGGTATGGTGAATGTAAAAAAAGCAGAACAAAGATTATTGAATACAAATCGTAAATATTATGAATACTATGATGGTATAGATGGGAGAGACGGTTATAGAGAGTTTTGGAGTAAATATAGAAAGTTATTAAAAGGAGAATATAATGCCTTAATTAAATAGAAAATAATTTTGTGGCAATTTTTATTCGTTAATTTTGAAAAGTAGCTTGAATTTTTTGATTTTGGCGATGCATTTTGCCTCTCCGAAGGAAGGCAAAATTAAATCGGTGGATAATGGAATGTGTGAAATGTATTGTTTTGTTTTGTAATGGATTGAACCAAAAACAAAAAAGACGAGCAATGAGATAAAGTGATTGTATGAATAAGATAGAAAATTTATATTAAGGAAATGATCTTTTCAAAATTATAGAAGAAAAATTGAGCTGAATGAACGAGCATTCGTTCAAAAAATATTAATAATGAAATGGTCTGTTAATATTTAGCTAATATCGGCAATAATAAGAGTTTTTAAATTGTTAAGCAAGAAATAAACATTAATGAGTTTAAAAAGTTATTAATTATTTATGTTAAAAATAATATTCATATATAAGATACGATAAAATATAATGGGATAAGGTTATGATTAGTGAAAAACTCAAGCTGGACGATATAGATAAAAAAATTATTTCCTTAGTGCAAGAAGATCCTAACATGACTCATACTGAAATAGCAGAAAAAATTGAGAGGAGTCAGCCAACGGTTGGAATGAGAATTAAAAAACTTGAAAAATCTGGAATATTACAATTCCAACCAGGTATTAACTTTAAGAAAGTTGACTTATTTTTAGCAACTGTTGAGCTTAAAACAAATGATCCTGAAATGGTCATGAAAATGGCTCAGTGTTGTCCTTTTATGTTAAATGCGTTTAGATTAAGTGGAGATCATAATATATGTATTATGCTTGCAAGTAGTAAATTAGATAAACTTGATAAGATTGTTAATTATCACTTTAGGAATAAACCTGAAGTTAGTATGGTTTCAATGGAAATAGTCACTGATATTGCCAAAGATTTAATCTTGCCTATAGATTTCGATTCTGATATGCACGAACCAACTTCAGAGGCGGGCTGTGGAGAAAAATGCAATTATCTTAAAAGAAAACAAGAAGGTCTAATTTAATCATTTGTAAAGGTTTGATAAAAAAAACCTATTTTTTAATTTCTTCTTCCTCATCAAGTAATTCTTGAGACTTGAATTTATATTTCATTGTGCCGATGTTTAGGTTGCAGTCAGGGCCACAATAGCGCCCGTCAAAGTTCTCAATTTGAAAGTCAATAGGAACGACGAAATCGTGAATAGATTCAATTAGAATGCTTGTTTTTACATTAATCACATTTTCATCCTTTCGAAAGCAAAGATCTATTAATCTTTCAATAGTTTGCAGGTCTGACGCAGAAATAAAACATAATACATTATATTCGCCGCTAATCTTGAAGGCATGATTGATAAAAGGGCAATCTTCTATTTTTTCTACAATTTTATCGACATCTTTAGTCGATATAAACACTATTGCCACTTTGATATCTACATTCTTTACGTTAAATCCAACTTGTTTAGTAAGCAAATTCTTGCGTTCTAATTTTATTATTCTAGCTCCTACTGCGGGTTGACTTTTTTCTATTTCTTTTGCAATATCAGAGTGAGTTATATCTGGATTTTGCTCTATCATCTCGATGATTTTTTTATCATCATCGTCGATACTTAAAAGTTGATTAAAGGTTTTCTTCTTCATAATCATCATTAATATAACTAGTAATAAAGAAAAATTCTTTTTTAATGAATTTAAAGATTTTTAAAGCTATATATTTTAAAAGATAACTTTTATCGAGATTTTCTTTTTAATCTATAATTTTAACTTTAAAATTAAGTAAAGTTACTCAATTAGAAAGAGAGATTAAAAGCTTTTTTCTAACCATTTTTCAAATTTAATTTTTCTTAATTGTTCTGCCCATAGGGTTTTAATATTGGGAATATTTGGCAAAAGTTCCTCTTTTTTTAAAAGTTCGTATAGTTTTTCTGTTGCTTTTTCAAGTAAGATCCCGTATAGGGGTGCTTTTTCTTTTTCCAATTCTCCTAATTCTTCTTTAATTTCTGCTCGTGTGTCTTTTATAATTTTTAACCAATTCTCCGCAAAGAGAGTTATATATTTTTCTAATTTCTCTATCGACTCCATGGTAAATACGGGAATGGTTATTTCATATTTGCCATTAGAATTCATTTTAATCAGGTTATACCATTCTAAATTCGTCAAATGATTCTCAAGCGTCTCTTTAGTCCATTGGTATTTTATATTCGTTTTATATTCTTCCGGTTTAATTAATAGCGGTTTTGGGGAAAAATTGATTCGATCGTAAATTTCCTCAAAGGTTCTGGAACCTCTTGCTAATAATATTAAAATCTCTCGTCTGACTTTATTTTCTAAAACCCAAGGAACTTCCATTTCGTCCCAAGGTTTTGCTTTGTCAAAATCGAACCAAGGCATAATCTCGTCTACGTTTATTTTACCTACAAACCGATGTGAGCTATATTTAGTTGTTTCCTTCATATTCTGACCACTTTTTATCTAATTTAATAATTAAAATATTTTTATAAAATTCCAAGCAAATTATCAAGATCTAGCCAGCCATAATTAGCGTAAACTAATTTACCTACCTCATCAACAATAAATTGTCCTTCACCTTGTTGCTCCCATCCTTCGTACTCTCCATGCTCAATTTTTAACGCGAAAGCTTCTTTCACTTTCTTTCGCACTAGTTTGACCGCTTCTGGAGTCATCATTCCTAATCCATAATCTTTATATAACTCGTCTTTAGAGCTTGGGATCACGGGAAACTTTATATTTTTTTTATTAATAAACTGCTTTGCAATTTCTTCTCCGCTTTGAGTAATATATATTATTTTAGCCCTTTTATCCTCAAATTCTTTGGATTTTTCTAATAATTTGTTTAATTCTAAATGGCAAATTGGACATCCAAAATATCGTGAAAAGATAAGAACTATTTTTTGAGTTCCAATTAGTTCTCCTAAATTAATTAATCCCGCATTATATGACTCAATTTTAAATAATGGAGCTTTATCTCCAACCTTTAATTCTTCTACTCCCATTTTTAATAATCATTCCTTTAATTATTTTTTTACATTTTATTTTTTATTAGATCTATTTTTATTATTCTTCACTTAACATTGCTTCAATTAGAATTTCTGTTGCTTCTTCTTCGGTTAAACCTTTAGCCATCACTTCATCTAACCATTTCTGGGGAAATCTTCCTAATGACGCTTCATGGGAAACACTAGAAGTAGGATCTGTTGCTCTAATAAATGGTCGCGCTCTACAAATTGATCCTTTACCAAGAACAATTTCACTACATTCAACATGCCCATTACAGTGTGGAGCGTTACCTTCCGTGATGCCGTACATTAAGACTTCGCCTCCATCTCTGGCGGCTGCCTTCATTTTTAGAACGCTTCGAGCATGTTCCCCCTCAAGGAAAATAGAATCTCTTATTCTGACGGAATCATTTCTATTCTTACCAAAGGCTCTAATATTCGATCGAATTACGCTATTTTTCATAGCGTAAATGTCGAGCATAATCTTTACCTTGCCTGGAGTTCCTCTCGTTAAATTAAAATTGTTTTCAAACACACTATTTTCTCCTATATACATATAACCTACTGGAGCAACTATTGCACCACTTTTTTCTCCATGATAATGAGTCTCACTATAAGTAAATTTACAATTGTTTCCGACATAAAAATGTCCAAACATTTTATGTATTAAGCCATCTGCTTTGGGAAAACTACAGTGTGCTTGAACGGTAACTTCTGTATTATCTTCAGCAATAATTCTTGGGAAAATCTCTTGAACTCCTGTTTCCTTATTCACGCCAAAACAAAGATGTACGGGTTCTTCAATCTTAGTTCCTTCTTTAATCAATACATCTGCCACGATTCCGTTAGGTATTTCACGCCCTTTTAATATGATTCCTTCCATTTGCTCAACGCCTTTAATTTTATTAAAATCTAGAAGAAGTTTCGCCCCCTTGCCATGACCTGGAAGAAAATCTCTGATATCAATGTTATAATCTTCAAGACTTTGTAAAATTTCCTCTGGGTATTCACTGTTATTCATTAATTTCCTTCCTCTCGAAATATTTTGTCAATATAATCATCATCAATGCATCCTCCTCCATTTTTGAAAAGCGTCCTCTTACAAAATTCTCTTAGTCCAGCTTTGGCACAATATCTCAACATAACTTTAGGAAATGCATCAGTAATAATATGATCACCTCTCCATATTAAAGTACCATCATCAGCAACCATTCCAATATCTTCTCGATGGGTTATTAAAAGAATTGTCATGTCTAATTTTTTAATGTTATTAAAGATATTTAAGAAATCTTCGATTACAATCATATCTAAACCTGAATCTGGCTCGTCAAGGATAATTAACCTTGGTTTCATGGCTATTGCGGCAGCTAATTCTACTCTTTTACGTTCTCCTCCGCTTAATGATTCGTCAATAGTACGATTCATATATCTATCTGGTTCTAAATTGACAATTTCTAACGCTTCTATGATTTTTTCTCTCATTTTTGTTTTATCCTTCATCCCTAAAGAAATGTATTTTGGAACAGATAATCCATCTATTCTTGCGGGTTCTTGCCACGCTAAGGTCATTCCTAATTTCGCGCGTTCAGTTAGAGATTTATCAGTTATATCTATCCCATCGAAATAAATTCTTCCACGACTCGGTTTGTACGTTTGTAATCCCATAATGGTATATGCTAAGGTAGATTTACCCGATCCGTTCGGACCTATAATGGCGTGTATGGCACCTTTTTTAACACCAAACGATACATTATTAATTATTACACATTTCCCATCTTCAGTGGGGATGGTGACATCTTTTAACTCTAAAAGCATGTTAATTCCCTTGAAATAGTTAATTATTTTTCTTTTAGTAATTGAATAAAATATTTAATTTTAACTTTAATAAAATAAAATATATTCGAACTGTACCCGATTTGTCTATGAATTATTAAAAAAGAATTTTTATATTATTATCAAGCATATTATTATAATAGTCAAATCCTAACAACTTTTCATAACCTTGCAAAAATTAAATTAAAAAAAAAAAGGGAAATCTATGGTTAAAAAGACATATGTTTGCGAGAAAGGAAAAAAAAGTACTTTAGTTATTGAAGATCTTACTATAAATATAATTAAAAT
>JBHLLE010000120.1:0-8321 GCA_048885945.1 Candidatus Hermodarchaeota archaeon
ACTCTCGAAATTGGCGTAGATGGAGTCTTAATGAAACCTATGAATGCAAACGACATTGTCGATTTAAAAAACCTTATCGAAGCTAAATTTAAGGTGGAGCTTACTAAAGCAAAAGTAGTAAAAATTGAAAATATTCCCGAAGCAGAAAGAGTATGCGTTGATACATCCTCACTTCTGAATGTTGGGGAAGGAATGTTGGTCGGTAGTACTGCTATGGGATTCGTTCTTGTTCATGCTGAAGTGTTTGAAACTCAATTCGTATCATCAAGACCTTTCAGAGTAAATGCGGGGGATGTATCTGCTTATGTCTTAGTACCAGATGAAGATCCCGAAAGGCTTTACCGATCAAATTATTTGAGTGAATTGAAAGGTGGTAAAAAAGTATTAGCTGTAAATTATAGAGGAGAAGCTCGAGTTGTTTCAATAGGACGAGTAAAAATTGAAACTCGGCCAATGCTAAGATTTGAATTGGAAGTTTTAAAAAATAATATAAAAATTCCAATAAATTGTATATGCCAAAATGCCGAAACAATTCGATTAGTAGATCAAGAAGGGAAGGCTAAATCTGTGGTCGATATTAAGATTGGTGATGAGGTTTTAGTGCATATTGGGCCTGGAGCTACTCACTTCGGTACAGCAATTAAAGAAACCATCATTGAAAAATAATAATAGACTTATCAATTATATATAATAATTATAAAAGCATTATACTTTTTCTAAAATGACAATATATTGGGCACCGCTACTTCATATTTATCAACCTCCAACTCAAGATCACGAAATTCTTAGAAGAATTGATAAAGAGTGTTATAAACCTTTATTTAATATTATTGAAAAGTTTCCTGCTAAATTTTCTGTTAATATAAATGGTGTTTTAATAGATCTTCTTTACGATTCAGGATTAGAAGATACGATAGATTTACTCAAAAACCTTGTTTCTGAAAATAAAATAGAAATTTTAGGAACTGCAAAATATCATCCAATACTTCCGTTAATTCCTGAGAAAGAAGTTCAACATCAAATACAAATGAATGAAGAAACGAATCGTCAAGAATTTGGAAATATTTGGAATAGAACTGGGTTTTTTCCACCGGAAATGGCAGTTTCTTCACATGTAGCTAAAATTGTGCGTAATCTTGGATATAAATGGATAATATTGAGTGGTATAGCATGTCCAGAGGAATGGCCTTATGATAAGATATATCAATCCCCTAATGGGCTTCAATTATTTTTTAGAGACGACATTTTAAGTAATAAAATCTCGTTCAAACAGATTTCCTCAAAGGAGTTTGTTAAATCTTTAAAAGAATCGTTTATAAGTAAAACTGAAAAAAAAAAGCAAGATAAGTATATCATTACTGCAATGGATGGAGAAACGTTCGGTCATCACATTAAAAATTATGAAAAAACATTTCTAGGAAAAGTCTTAGAGTTAATTACGGATGACAACGACGATGATGGTGAAAAAATTGAGCTAATTTTTATTTCTGATTTGGATAAATATTTTCCAATTAGTAAAAAAAAAATTATTCCTATTGAATCTAGTTGGAGTACGGCTTATGAGGATATCAAAGCAAATATTCCGTATCCCTTATGGAAACACCCTGAAAATAGTATTCACACGTATTATTGGAAGATTTTAAAAAGTCTAAATAAACTAATGAATTTAGCAGACCATCTTGACTTAGCTGAAGATTGGGAAGTTGAGAATTATTATAACACTGCAAGATATTTTTACGATAAGGGATTATATTCATGCCCCATATGGTGGGCCAATCCTCAAAATAGAACATGGAGCCCTAATTTGATATATAATGGATTAGAATTGTTATTGAGAGCTGCACTTAATGCTCAGCTCGCTTTAGTTCATGCAGGAAAAAATAATGGTGAAGGATACTTTGATTCTATATCTTATTATCATGGTCTTCTTCTAATGGAACTCTATTCAATTACGAAAAAAAGTTTGAAATAACAAAATGATTTTATTTTTGTGCTCTATTTAGAAAGTAGCTATTAGATTATACTATATAGAATGTATCAGATAATATATTCATAAACTATTTTAAAATATTCACTTTATTAAATTTTGTATATTTTTAAATAGATTTCAAGCAAAATTTATAATAAATACTTAAACAGGTGAATTAAGATTAATTTAACTCTATTAGAAATATTACAGGGATTCTTAAGCTTAATATACGTCTGTATAGCACTAATCGTTAGCATTATTATTATATCTCACTATCTCAAAGATAAAAAAAAAGAGTTTCTTTTAGTTGGTATTGCATTATTAGGGTTAGCAGGTCCTTGGTTTCCTGACGCTATAACTTTTCTAATGATTCTCTTAACTAATAACTCGTTAAGTGATAGTGCATACTTAGATATAACAATTAATATTACTATTATCACTACTGCCTTATCTCCAATCTCTGTTTTATGTTGGTTAGTAGCAATTACTTATTTCTTAGACATAAAAAGAGCAAAATTAATCCTTCTTATTGCTGTTATATTATTGACAATTTTTGAGATTTTGTTTTTCTATTTTTACACCATAGATTTGTCTTATATTGGAGTATTTAATAAACCATTCGATTATACTTGGAGTTTACTTACATCGATTTATTATCTCTCAGTGATTGCACTTATAACGATAACTGGAATACTCTTTGCTAAAGAGTCGTTAAAGATTGATGATCCCGAATTGCAATTGAAAGGAAAATTAATTCTTGTGGCATTATTATCATTCATTATTGGCGCACTTCTTCCTTATATAATTTACACAGTGATTTCCTTAATTATTGCAAGAATTATTTTAGTATCTGCTTCAATAGAATTTTATATGGGATTTATTTTGCCTAATTGGACTAAGAGACGATTTCTAAAAGAATAAATTCTTTTTTTTTATTACTTATTTTTATCCTATAATATTATAAAGGTTTTATTTGCCTTAGCTTAAGATATGATATCGAAAATTATATAATATTTATTTCACATATTTAATCAAATAAACTATTAAACCAGTACTATTTTTTAACTAGATATCTTAAAAATATTTCAGTACTTTGATAAGGCTATGTCCAAAAATAATGAAAACCTGACAAACTATTGTGTTTACTGTGGTGCAAAAATAAAAAAGGAGCAAATTTACTGTCCGAAATGTGGCAAATTAGTGGTAAAAATAAAATCAGAAAAAGATGTTAGTCAATCGTACCAAGTATCAAAACCTCATCCTGCTGTAGTCCATAAGGAAATCACCAGGAAATGTTCTGGATGCGGTTCTCTGATAACATCTACAGTTTTGGATCAATGCCCTATATGCAATACAATGTTAGAACCTATTCCAGAAGCTCAAAAAACCTTACCAGCCAAGACAGGTTTTATATTTACTGAAAATAAACTAGAACCAGAACAAAACCTAATTATTAAAAAAGATACTTGGAATTTAAAAGAAGGACTTAATGTATTTACCAATAGTATCTTAGTGTATATTACAGTGCAAATTTTCTTAGTAGGGTTCCTATATTATCAAGGGGGATTTGGAGATTCAGAACAATACAATTTTTCCCAAATAGATATATTTCTGATAATTTTGAGTCAAATTCCGGGTATTCTGCTAGGAATCTTTCCATTGTGGTATATTGTCTCAAATAAACATGATTTTGAAAAACTAGGATTTCCCACAAAGGACAAGAAATTGTTTTTAGCCTTTATCATTGGAATTCTCGGAGCCAGTGGTCTTATTGCTATAAATTACTTCTCAAGCTTTATTACCAGTTTTCTCTTTGAAATTGGTTTAGACTTCTTTGAAATTCAAAAATATATGGAAATAGAGAGTAAGGCGATAAAAGCAGGGGGTTATTGGGTGATTATTTTATTAATTGAATTAATTTTAACTGCCATTTCCGTTGAAATTGTTTTTAGAGGTGTTTTACATAATACCTTAAGAGAAAAGTTTGGATTTGAAAATAACAATGGGAAAATTATAACAATAATGCTAGTTGCACTGATTTATTCAGCTATTTATTTATTGTTTTCCTTTCCATTGGGGCTTTACTTCTTAATCCCGAATTTTTTAGTATTTTTATTACTTGGATTCCTTTATGAGATAAATAGGAATATTTATAACACGATTATAGCTAGTATTTTTTACAATATTTCCCTAATTATAATTATACTTTATTTTTAGTGGTTTTTTTACCTAAAATTAAAGTTTATTTATTGATATATAAGTTTAATAATTAGAAAAATAAACTATCTCTAGAATTATTTGGTATGTTAGTAGTTCTAATTTATACGACATAATTATATAATATGGGAGTACTATAGATTGAGTAAGTCAATTTATCGAAATAAAGGAAGTAAAGATAACATTGTAATTTCTATTGCTGGTGCGCACGGAGTAGGTAAAACAACTATTTATACGCTTTTAAAGAAGAAATTAGCCGACAATTTAAAGTTTAAATTTTTTCCTGAAAGATATACAAAGAATCCACCTTTTCCCTTTGGATCTTCAAATAAACAAACGGCATTTCGAAGTGAACTTCACTTCCTTCAGCAATTAATTAGGAGAAATCGAAGTGTTATAAAATTTGACGAAAAATACAATGGAAGGATCATGATATTAGATCGTACTCCTTTATGTGTTTTAATATATTCTAAAAGTTTAAACTTAAAAGAAAAAGATTATAAATTAATCGAAGATACCTATAATTCAATTGAATGGAAAGAAGATTATATAATTTATCTTTCAGCTAATCCAGATACCATTTTAAAAAGGATACATCAGAGAGGGTCACTAGAAAAATTTAGAAAAACTTGGAATGAGATGGAAAAGGATTATCTAATGACAATACTCTCCTACTATAATCAATTACTACTTTCAAAGGTAGATAAAAATAAACTTTTTATTATTGAGACAGATAATAAACCATCCGAGGATATACTCAGGCAAATCCTTAATATCATAACAGAAATTTCTGATTATTCTTTTAAAAAGTTAAATAAACCACACGCAACCCAGTGGAGTCTAAACAAATTTTTAGCATAATTAAAAAAAAGAACAGATAATAAAATATATTAGGATATATTTTTAATTTATACTTAGATTAGTCAAAATTAAATTTGTTCATTATTAATAAAATCTATTAGTAAAATGTCAGCCATAGCAGAAGACATCAGAGTAAAAATGATGAATATTTTAAAAGTAGAAGAAGAGAAAACTGATTTGGAAAATTTATCTGTTTTATCGCGAGTAGGTATGAAAATTGTTTCTGCATTTTCCACTGAATTAGACGCTGATGCAGTTTCTGCGTCTTCAACAGCATTAATAGATTTAGGATTAAGACTTGCTGAAGCGACTAATCATGGGGCATTAATGGAAATTGTACTCCATAATAATACAGGTTACTGTATTTTAATGGCGGTGAATGATGATTATCTCGTTTTTGGAGGATTGAGTAAAGTATACCGGATTGGTTATTATTTAAGTTATTTAAGGGAATTGGTGAAAAAATTGAATATATTAATATCCGGTGGCGAAATAAGTGAAATGGCTCTAAGCTTACAAGAAGAAGAAGCAGAAAAATTAAGAATCCAAAAGGAAGAGGAAGAAGCTAAGGCTGCTGAGGTTAATATCCCTTCTGTTGAACAAGATAAACAAGCAATGGATGAATTACTTGGATTTCTAGATGATTGGGATAAAGAAGAGAAAGAAGCAATGGGTATTGAGGATTTTGAGGATCTTGAAGCAGATAATATTGTTTCTATTCCAGAATCTATGAAAATTGGATTACCTCAAACAGGTACTAGTATTTCAATTCCAGAAGAAGAAGTTAAGGAAATCTCCCAAGAGTCTCCATCACAATTTAAAATATATGAAGATGAAGTTCCTCCTGTTCCTCTTGAAGATTATACCCCAATGGATGTTGAAGAAGAGCTTGCCTCTAAAACGGCTGAACAACCTGTTGAATATGCTGAACCTTCCCAGTATCCATCTGCGGAGTCAAATATTCCATTAGAAGATTTACCATCATTTGATGAACTTAGTCCTCCAGAATTTGAAGAATCTGCTTCTGAATATGATACAAAATTTGTTTTAGAAGAGGAATCTGAAGCCTTAGATTCGGTCTTAAAAGACTTAGGTTGGGAAGAAGAAGAATAATAAATTATTTTTTAACTCTATTACACTTTTATTTTAATCCATTTTTTTGTGAAAAGACTCTTTTTATACGTAATTAAAATAAATAAAAAATAACTTGTAAAAAATTTTAAAATTTTATCAATATCGATGATCTTTAACAATAATTTTGACATTTAAAGC
Organism: Candidatus Hermodarchaeota archaeon; assembly: GCA_048885945.1. Taxonomy (GTDB): domain Archaea; phylum Asgardarchaeota; class Lokiarchaeia; order Sigyniarchaeales; family SOKP01; genus LW40-45. The sequence continues at coordinate 6,320 of JBHLLE010000120.1, forward strand.
CTCGGGACCTTTTCCATCGTTGTTATCCTGTTTCAATTCGAATTCAACTAAATCTCCTTGATCCAATTTTTTATATCCATCCATATTAATATTAGAAAAATGAACAAAAATGTCCTCGGTATCATCAGAACTAAGAAATCCATATCCTTTACGAGGGTCAAACCATTTACAGTATCCTTTCGTAGTTTTAGGCATGTTAACTTCTCCTATTTATTCTCGTCAAATTTATTCTAATTTGATAATATATAATTTAAACTACATTAGTCTAATTCTAAAATTAATAAAAAAAATAAATTCTTATTTTAAAATCTTTTTAATACCATCCTCTTATTATTAATAAAATTAAAAATAAACATAAGGAAAATCTCATTATTTATAATGATATGCACATATTAGATAAGATATTAGAAATATATCAGAAATATTCTATTTGTACTTATTGTTTAGGTAGAATGTTTGGATTATTAGGAACAAACACTACAAACTATGAAAGAGGATATTCACTGCTTCTTACATTAGTTATTAGTAGCCATAAAAATTATTTATCTGAAAACAAAAAAAATCGAGAGAAAGCAATTCAAACTTTAAAATTACTTGCAGAAAATTCCAAATTTATACCAGCACAAAAAGTATTAGAGAAAGAGGGAATTGAATACTCTAAAAGTATTCTTAATAAACCATGTTATTTATGCCACGACATTTTTTTAAATCTCCATAAATATGTAGAGAAAGCAGATGAGACTTCTAAAAACCTTGAATTTACTACTTTTTTATGTGGTACGAGTTCAGATTCACAATTAATAAATAGAGAAGATATTTTTAAAGCAGAATATAAATTGTTAGAATCTGAATCTTTTAAAACTCATTTTAATAGAGAAGTAGGAAAACTATTGTCAAATAAACTTAATAAAAAGCCTGATTTTGAAAATCCAGACGTCCTATTTATTTTTTCATTAGATTACGATCATTTCAAGATTGAGTTAATGATAAGATCACTTTTTATTAGGGGTAGATATAATAAATTTTTAAGAGGTATTCCTCAAACGAAATGGTACTGTAGAACGTGTCAAGGGAAGGGATGTGAAAAATGTAATTTTACAGGAAAACAATATGAAATAAGTATAGAAGAATTGATAAGTCCTATATTTGTATTAGAATCAAAGTCAAGTAGCAGTAAATTTCACGGAGCGGGAAGAGAAGATATTGATGTTAGAATGCTAGGCAATGGACGACCCTTTATAATTGAATTAAAAAATCCAGCGATTAGGTCGTTAGATCTTTATAGAATTACGATTAAAATCAATGAACAGAACCTTGATAAAGTTAAAATCTCTAATCTGAAATATTCCAATAAACAAGAAGTTATTAAGCTAAAGGAGGATGCGGAAAATACCAAAAAAACATACTGTGCACTTGTAGAGTCTAATATTGAATCTAATATTAATGAATTCAATAACAAATTGAAAATTATTAAGAATAGGCTTGAAAATAATACCATATCACAAAAAACCCCGAATAGAGTTTTACATCGCCGCTCTGATTTAATAAGGGAAAAAATGGTCTATAACATCAATGGAACTTTTATCAACACAATTTCATTTAAATTTATTATTGAAGCTCAAGGGGGAACGTATATTAAAGAATTAATTAGTGGGGATAATGGTCGAACAAGCCCATCCATTTCAGAATTATTTGGAAATGATTTAATTTGTAAGGAATTAGACGTAATAGATATAAATTATTAAACAACATTAAAAGAGAAAAAAATCATTTATAGATAACCAAAAAATAAATAAATTATTATACATATTTCTACTAAATTATCTGTGTATTTATAATAAAATACTTCCTAAAAATTGATAAAATTGACCATACATAAAGGATATAGAAATAAAACGCGTCATCTACATAAGAAAAATTGCCGATCTAGAGGCTTAGGTTCAATCGAGAAATATCTAGAAGATTTTAATATTAATGATAGAGTCGATATTATTACTGATCC
>JBHLLE010000121.1:0-8296 GCA_048885945.1 Candidatus Hermodarchaeota archaeon
CAATAAACCAAAAACATACCAAGGAAGAGAATGGAGAAAAAACTATTTTAAAAAACTATTCCCAGAAGATACAGAGGGAATTGATAAATACTATGAAATTTACGAAACAATTCACGATCTTGTAAACCTATTTAACAAAACTGGACTTAAATCAAAATTAAAATTATTATTCAAAGCAATGAAAATTTTAAAGAAGAAAGAGTGGAGCGCTCAAGAATTAATGGACTTTTGTTTTTCAAACGATAAATTAAAAGCAGTATTTACAGGCATACTTGCGGATTACGTAATTTCTCCAGACGATTTTCCTGGATTAATTTTACCTATAATTAATGCTGAATCTCAATACGACGAAAGAATACCTCTTGATTACGGAAAACACGAACATCGTTCTTCTTGGACCTACATAATTGGAGGATGTATAGAATTAGTTAATGCTCTTGCTAGTGTTGTGGAAAGTAATGGAGGGAAAATAATTTCTAATACTGCAGTTACTAAAATAAATGTTGAAAATAACAAAGTAAAAAGTCTTATTGCTTCAGATGGAAAGGAATATGGAGTAGATATTATTGTTGCTAGTGGGGGTGCGAAAGAATTATATTTAGATCTCATTGGAAAAGAATTACTTCCAGAAAATTTCGTTAAAACTTATATAGACGACTTATTTACAACTGAATCTGTTTTTATGGTACATTTAGGTGTTGATTACGATCCATCAATTCATCAAAAAGGAGCATCCCTTTGTTATTACTATTTAAATTATGATGTAAAAAGTGCAATTAAAGAATGTATGGAAAGCCAATTTCATAAAGGAGAACATGGATTTTTAGCGTACATTTCCTCAAAACATTCACCAAACATGGCACCAGAAGGATTTCACGCCATATCTATTTATACAATAGCACCAAACAACCCTATAAATGGAAATTGGGAAAAAGATAAAGAAGAATGGGCAGATTATCTCCTTGAGATTGCTGAAAGATTTTTACCGGATCTACGTAAACACGAAATAACTAGAGTTATTATTACTCCAGAAGATTTTAAGAAAAGAACAAATCTTAAGAAACACGCTTTTGGAGGAACTGTACCTCATCTTAAAATACCTCCACCCCCTCACAAATCTCCAATTGAAGGCCTCTGGTTTGTGGGAGCTCAAAGTGAAACTTATGGAGGTGTGACTAGTGCAATGACTGGAGCTGAAAATGTCGTTGAAATAATATTAAGAGAAGTAAATAAAAAGAAAACCAAGCAGACTTTTAAAAGTTTTTCAAAATAATGCGTTATAAATCTAATAAACCATTATTAATTCAAGAAGTTATAATTATTTATAAGAAATTATCCCTTAGACTTATTTAATTATAAGTAAAAATAAACCTACTTCCATAAATTATTATGGAACAATATTAGAGCACTCTCTATTTTATTTTAATTGAATTTTAAAATAAAAAATAAAAGTTAAGAATAATTATTCAAAATTAGTAAAAGAGGTAAAAATTATATGAGTGAAAATAACGACATACCGGATATAGACTTAAAAGAAACGGTTGAAGCAGGAAAAAAAGAAATGATGGATCAAAGAATGATAGCCATTGAGAATAACATGGCTAAAATTAAGCATAAAATTGTGGTAATATCTGGAAAGGGGGGAGTTGGTAAAACTACAGTAGCAGTTAACCTTGCAATAAGTCTAGCCAGCGTTGGTTTACGCGTTGGTATATTAGATGTAGATATAACGGGACCTAATGTAGCAAAAATGCTTGGCATTAGTCCAGAATTAAAACCGAGGGTAGATCCAGAAGCTAAGAAATTTTATCCTATTGATGGACCGTTAAATATTAAAGTTATGAGCATGGCGTTTTTAACCATAAATCCCGACGAACCAGTTATTTGGCGTGGACCAATGAAAATGGGGGCGGTAAGACAATTTTTAGGAGACGCAATATGGGGAGAACTAGATTATTTAGTATGCGATTTGCCTCCAGGAACTTCAGATGAAACTCTAGACATCTTGCAGCTAATTCCTGATGAAAATGTAGTCGTTGTATCTACACCTCAAGAAGTAGCGCTAATGGATGCAAGAAAAACTATTAAAATGTCTATGGTTATGGAGAGAAATGTACTAGGAATTATCGAAAATATGAGTGGATTTAATTGTCCACATTGTGGCAAATATATAGATCTTTATCCTCCTGGTGGTGGTGAAAAAGCAGCAAACGATTTTAGTGTAGTTCTATTAGGAAAGATTCCGTTTGAAATTGAAGTCAGTCAGCAAGGAGACGCAGGACTACCTTTTACTATAAAATCACCCGATTCTGCGAGTGCTAAAGCTTTTAAAGCTGTTGTTTCTAAAATTAGAGAAATATTAGAAAAATAATACATTTCTTTCTTATTTATTTTTAGTAAACGTGTAAAATGTTTTTTAAATACAATAATGAAATATGTGTTTGGACCTGTAATATCAAGAAGACTAGGACGTTCTTTAGGGATTGATCCAATTCCTTCAAAAACGTGTAATTTTCAATGTATTTACTGCCAGTTAGGAAAAACCACTAATTTTACAAATGAATTACTAGAATATATTCCAACTAAAGAAATTATTGCTGAAATGGAATTAGCAATAAAATTAAACGAAGATAAAATGGATTATATAACTTTTGTTGGAAGTGGGGAACCCACATTACATAGTAAGTTAAATGAACTAATTTTAAAAGCTAAAAACTTATCTAATATACCCATTTGTGTAATAACAAATGGAAGTCTATTGGATAATCCTCAAGTAAGAAATAATCTATTAGATGCTGATGTAGTATTACCTACTTTAGATGCAGGAGACGAAAAATTATTTATAAAAATAAATCGACCTCACCCTTCAATTAAATACGATCTTTACGTCCAAGGGTTAATAGACTTTAGAAAAGAATTTAGGGGTAAATTCTGGCTTGAAATTTTTTTAATGAAATAAATAAACGATTCTGTAGAAGAACTTAAAAAGATTAAAGAAAAAGTTGATTTAATTAATCCGGATCGAATAGACATCAATATACCAATACGCCCTCCCATGGAAAAATGGGTAAAGATACCAGATAAAAAAATCGTTTCACTTCTTAAAGAGATTTTTGGAGATTATAAAGATATTATGAACTTTCCTTCTGAAACCTCATTTTCAATATATTCTTCGGATTTTGAAAGAGAATTATTATCCATAATTGAACGACATCCTATGAGACACGAACAATTAATCCAAACTTTTAAATCAGACATTCTAAATAGTGAAGAAATCGAAAAGCGTTTATTAAAACTTGAAAATAAAAAAAGAATTAAAAAAATAGACTATGACAATCAAATCTTTTGGAAGTTGAATCTTTAGCATTAACTATCATACAAATATAATACATTCAACTCTTTTTTTACAAAAAAATTAAAAGTATATAAGTAGATGTAACATTTCTATTTAAATAAGGGTTAAGTATTAGTTTTATCAATCAAAATAAAGATTGAGAAATAGGTATTACCATGCAAGAACAAGATTTAGAATATAGTTTTATGAAATCAATTGTGATTTGTAAAACCTCGGGGGAATATTTGCTTGATCTCATATTGGATTCTGAAATTAATCCTGTGTTATTATCTTCGTTTATTGGAGCTTTATCTTTATTTGGAAAAGATAATATAGGGAAAATTGAAGAGATCAATATAAAAGGTCTCGATTTAGAGATGATAATTGTAAGTAAATACGATTTGATATTAGTTGCTATTATGGAGAGAGAATATGTTAATGAAAATATGAGAAAAGAAGCAGAAAAATCTTTGGAATATTTTTATTTATTATTTAAAGAAGATATTGAAAATTCTTATTACGACATTAATGTATTTGAATCATTTAAGAAAATATTATTTCAACAAATTAAAGAATATTCAGAAAATTTTAATGGGACCAAAAAACTTGGAGAAATTAGAGATTTAGAATTTTTTAATGAATCTATAAAAAAGATGGAAAGTCAATCAAAATAAAATAATTTGGTTGTTAGTGATCATTGAACGTATTAAGTAAATATTATATAAGGTTTTTAAAACAATTTAGTTTTCTAGTATTATGGTAATAAGAACAATTGATGAATTCATAAGGGAGAGGTAATAAAAAATTCAGAACTATATTAAGGGGCTCGTAATATGTAAAGTCTCGGGAGAATACTTATTAGATGTAATCTTAGATTCAGAAATTAATCCTATATTATTATCTTCTTTTGTAGGAGCATTATCTTTATTTGGCAAGGACAATCTAGGAAAAATTGAAGAAATAAATGTCAAAGGATTAGACGTCGATATGATTATTGTCTATAAATACAATCTTATATTGATTGCAATCTTATCTCACGATGCTAAACACGACGATTTACTTAGATCAGAAGCAGAAAAAGCATTAGATATGTTTTATAGCTCGTACTTGGAAGATCTTAATGGAGCTAAAGAAAGCGTTGATGTATCTAGGTTTGATGGTTTTAAAAAATTACTACTGCTACAAATTAGGGATTATTTTGAATTAATTGACGAAAAAGAAAAAAATAAACAAATTGGAGACTTTGGATTTTTTACCGAAGCGATTGAAAAGTCTAGAAACGGCTCTTAAAAATCGTAATAATTTCAATCTACGATCTCTAATAGAGTAATATTAATATTAAATTCTTGTTAAGTATTATATTATTTTAAAAATCCGCAGTCTTTTTCTTAAAAATTAAGCTTCCTATTTTAACCTTAAATATTCTTTCCATAAGATTACATTTAGCTTTTAGAAGATAGTACAAATCTTTATCTGGAATATTTGTCTTGAAGAGAGTTTCAAAATTTCCTTGTCCTTTTGATAAAATCATTCCATTTTTGTCGTAGAAATATTTTTTAAATTCTTCAGTTGCTGTAGAAAGTTGTATTCCTGGTATTGGACTGGCTTCAATCACTTTTACAATATCAGTTAACCCTATTAATTTAGCATCCTCCATTGTGGCATCATTTATAATAGGTATCGAGCGAACTGAAACGATAATCTCCAGATCTGGATGATATTTCTTAATTGTCTCAACTAACAATTTGTCAAACACGATCTCACCGCAATTATCTCCCAAGATTAAAAGATGACCTTTATTTTTATTCACATGTTCAAGTGAAATTTTAAACAAATTATAATCGTTAATTTTAAAATTTTCCGAAGAGAAATGTTTTATATCATTTATTAAATCAATATTATGTTGAGTTGCAAAATCGATAGTATTTCCAAGAGCCGCCGCTGCGATTGCTTCAAATAAAGGATCCTCTGAATTTTCTACTAGGTTTTTTATATCATCGTAATATGTTAATGCTAGTTGATTATACTTTTCTTTTAGTTGAGAATAAGGATCTGTTAAATCCAAAACTTCTGCTACCAGATTGTACGCAAAGCCACCCACAATTGGAGCTGATATATCGTTAATATCTATCTTTAAAAGGTAATCCATTAGTTTTTTTTGCGTGGATATTATTATCTTACGGGAAACTCTTGGATTTGCAGTCTTTAATGCCCTTAACACTTGATTAAATAAGCAACCTATACATTCTGGTTCTAAATTCATTTTATAATTTTTTATTTTTATTAATCTGAAATCAAATTAGAGTTTTAAATAAGAAAAATGAAGAATAATTTTAAATTCTTTTAAAAGGAAATATAGTATAATCACTATTTTAATTAAAAAAAAATTGATAGATATGGTTGAACTTACCGAAGAACAAGAAAAATTTGCCATTGGTCAAACATTTGTTATTGGCCTAGCGTTTTTTACTACAGGTGTCGCTTGGTCCATGTACAACACTCAAGTTAACATAATGCTCTTCTATTATTTAGGTTCCTATGCGCTGGTAGGAGCTTGGATGGCCATGGATAATTTAGTAGGAATTATTTTACAACCAATTATGGGAAATGTTTCTGATAATACTCGAACAAAATTAGGAAGGAGAATTCCCTATTTAATAATTGGAATACCTGCAGCAGCATTTTTCTTTGTGATGATTGCGACAGTAAATGTTGGAACGGATCCTCTCTGGTTACTTCTTTTATGGATGTTTTTCTTTAATGTTTGTATGGGCTTTTATCGATCCCAGGCAGTTGCCCTAATGCCAGATTTTGTTGTACCCGTTCATAGAAGTAAAGGAAACGCTATAATTAACTTAATGGGTGGTGTAGGCGCTGTTATTGCTTATCTTCTGAATCTTTTATTAGTTCCATATAGTCTATTTTTTTCATTTGTTCTTGTTTCTATAATTATGGTCGCTTCGTTAATTGTATTGCTTTTAACTATAAAAGAAAAAAATTCTTATAGTTATAGAATGATTCTAGAAGCTGAAGAAAGGGAAGGACATAAAATCAAAGAAAAAAAAGAAGAAAAACCCGGTTTAATTGAAAGCTTTAAAGACATACTTGCTGAAGAAGATAAAAGCACATTGTTCATGCTTTTCGCTATTTTTTCTTGGTTCGTAGGATATCAGGCACTTGAAGCGCTATTTACTGTATATGGTGTAGATGTTCTAGGTTTAGAACGTGGATTTGCAGGAGGACTCTTGTTATTTGTAGCGGTTCCATTTATTTTAATGGCGGCTCCAGCAGGTATTTTAGCGACCAAAATTGGAAGAAGATTAACGATAAAAATTGGGCTTTTTATGGTCATTGGTGCGACTTTTACAGTATTTTTGATACCAAGTGTGACGATTATAATCATATGTTTTATTATATTTGGGTGTGGATGGGCCTTAGTTAACATTAATTCAATAGTAATCGTATGGGAAATGGCTCCTACGGCTAAAAAAATAGGAACATATACAGGCGTTTACTATTTCTTTAGCTTTTTGGCCGCAATTTTAGGACCTTTTTTTGTAGGAGTATTTGTTGATCTTATGGGAAACACATTTTTATTTTTGGTATGCGACTTTTTCTTTATAGCAGCATTAATCTTTATGTTCTTAGTTAGACGTGGAGAAGCGGGTATGTCTGAAGAAAAAAGGGTAGCTATTCAAGAGCTTTAAAATTAAATTATTTTTTATTTTTTTTTAATTTATTTTAAATATAAAAGAAGGAAAAAAAAGGAAATTATAAATTAATTTCTATTTGAACTTTTTTAAAATCTTCTGGAATACCTTTGGCGGATTTAAGAAATGCTAAAACTAGGTTTGCCAACATATCTTTCATGAGATCGTTCAAAGGTATATTTTTATCGCTAACAATTAATTTGATATCAGACATAAATAATCTCTAGAATAATTTCATTTTAAAATTTAAGGTAATAATGTAAAAAATTGAATAATAGATCAAATTGATTTTAAAATTTAAAAAAAAAAAATTATTGATACATATCAGTTGAGCGTTTATCTTTCTTTTCTAACTCCTCTTTCTTTTTCATAAATTCCTTTAATAATTGTGAGCCCGTTTCATCCCGTTTAAGTACAATTTGGGTAAGAACATTCTGTTTTCTTTGCAGCTCTAGCAATGTATTAGCTATATGATTCATTAATTGAAATTGAGTATCACACATACTAACTAAGTCCTCATTAGTGCATTCATCACAGTGTTCGGCACAACTTCTCCAGTCTTGAAAATATAGGTCAATATTAATGTCATCTGCAGATAATAAATTCTTTTCACATTCTTCACAATTTTTATCCGCTTTAATTTTTAAACTAGCAATCAGCTTTATCATAGACTGAATTAAATCCCATTTTTCTTGTTCAGAAAGATTTTTAAATTCCTCAAAGGATAAATCCTCAAATTCTTCTGCCAAATTTAATCACTTAATTATTTTGATAATTAAACCTTTCGTGACTTGATTATATTAAGATTAGATTTAATTTAAAATTATATAGAATAGAAATTCGTGAATAAAAATATTCGATATTAGCACGCTTAAATTATATTTATATCGTTTTAAAATTAGGATTATAATTTCTAAGCTCAATTTAAAGACTTTCACCCATAAAAGCTCAATTTTTTTACGAAAACTCGGTTTTATTTCGACAATTTACAGATTTGTTAATCATAAAATTTAACTTTTAATAAAAAAAAACCAAATTAATATTAAACCCAAAAAAAAGATAATTTATATGTCAAGTATAGAACATCAAGAAAAACTCGATGTCAAACTCACATTTTTTATAGGATTTGCATCTTTAGCTATAGCCACATCATGGGCTCTTTACGATTCTCAAGTTCCTATAAGTTTACTATTCTATATTGGTAGTATAGCTATAGTTGGTCTTATAATGGGGCTTGATAATCTCGCAGGAG